>DATJEA010000626.1:0-2588 GCA_035497095.1 Acetobacteraceae bacterium
CCGAGATCGTCGCCCACGCCGTCGATGTCGCCACCTCCGGCCGGCCTGGCCCGGTGGTGATCGCGCTGTCCGAGGAGATGCAGAAGAAACTGGTCGAGGTCCGCGATGTCGGCCCCGCCGAAGTCACCGTGCCGCACCCCGACCCGGCGGCACTGGTGCGGCTGCAGGCGATGCTGGGCCGCGCCAAGAAGCCACTGGCCATCCTCGGCGGCAGCCGCTGGACCGAGCAGGGCAGGGCGGATATCCGCGACTGGCTGGTCGCCAGCAACATCCCGGTGACCGTCGGTTTCCGCCGCCAGGCGCTGTACGACGGCACGCTGGACAATTTTGCCGGCGACATGGGCGTCGGCTCCGATCCCGCACTGGTCGCCCGCGCCAAGGAGGCCGATCTGATCCTGGCGATCGGCACCCGCCTCGGCGAACCGGTCACCCAGGGCTACACGCTGCTCGATGTGGCCGGGCACGGCGAGGGCACGCCGATCATCCATGTCTATCCCGAGCATGGCGAGATCGGTCGGGTGTTCCGCCCGGCCCTCGGCATCGCCACCGACCTCAACGTGTTCGCCGCCGCCGCGCGCGCGCTGCCGCCGCTTAAACCCGCCTGGAAAGCCTGGACCGCCGAACTGCGCGCGCTGCGCCTGGCCGGGCGCGAGGTGCCAAGCTATGACGGCCCGCTGAACCTGGCGCAGGTGATGCGCGACCTGGAAGACCTGCTGGCGCCCGACGCCATCATGACCTGCGACGCCGGCAACTTCGCCACCTGGCCGCCGCGCTTCATGAACTTCTCCGACGGCCAGCGCTTCATCGGCCCGACCAACGGCGCCATGGGCTACAGCGTGCCGGCCGCGGTCGGCGCCAAGATCACCTTCCCCGGCCGCCAGGTGGTAAGCTTCGTCGGCGACGGCGGCTTCCTGATGACCGGCCAGGAACTCGCCACCGCCTTCCACCACGGCGTCGCGCCGATCGTGCTGGTGTTCAACAACCAGATGTACGGCACCATCCGCATGTACCAGGAACGCGCCTACCCCGGCCGTGTCTCCGGCACCGCACTCACCAACCCCGATTTCGCCCGCTACATCGAGGCGTTCGGCGGCCACGGCGAGGTGGTGGAAGCCACCGACGAATTCGCCCCGGCCTTCCGCCGCGCCGTGGACAGCGGCAAGCCGGCGGTGATCGAACTGCGGATGAACCCGGAACAGATCACCACACGGGCGACGATCAGCGAATTGCGCGGCGGCAAGCCGGCCAAGCGGGCGCCGGCTCGGGCGGTGAAGAAGCCGAGCAAGAAAAGGTAAGGTCTTCTTTTGTGAGCAAAAAGAAGCAAAAAGATTTTTTATTCAATAAGGCGAATGGATAGAAGTTTCTTGGTTCTTTTTTTCAAAAAAGAACACCTTCCTTACTTCTCCCCATACCGCACCGCCAAATCCTTCGCCGCCGCCGCTTCCGGCAGAAAGGTGCCGCTGGCAAGCTGCACGCTGGTCACTCGCCCCCGCTTGTCACGCTGGCGGCTGACCGGCTCACCGTGACTGGCGAAGCCGCCGGCCAGGGTGATCCGGGCAGTGTCGGGGCCAGTCGGCGTGAGTTCCGGTACTTTCTGGAACGGCTGCGCGAGGGCAGGGGAGGCGGCGAGGATTTTCCGGCCCATCGGCACCAGGTCGATGGCGCCCCAGCCGGACCACCAGCGGCCGGACCAGTCGGCGACGGACGCGGCGGGGGCGCCCTCGCTGGCGAAGCGTTTCAGGATGGACAGCGCGCCGTCGAGCCACAGATGCGACCAGCCATCGACCGCATTGGTCAGCATCGACAGCGTGAGGTCATGCGCCGGCACATGCGCGGTCTGGGTAATATAGCCCTGAAAGCCGCCGGAATGGCCCCACCACGCCCAGTCGCCATGCGGCTCGCCGTGCGCGCCGTGAATGGTGCCGAGGCCGTAGGCCCGCTCGACCGGATTATAGGCGTCGCGCCATTGCGGCCGGGTCATCTCGCGCCGGCTGGAAGGCGACAGCAGCCGGCTGCGCGCGGTGGGGGCAAGCTGGGCGTAGAATCGCGCGAGGTCGGCGGCGGTGGAGATGAAGCCGGTGGCCGAGGCCAGCGCATGGGTGGACTGGTCGCCGGGAAAGATCACCCGGCGGCCGAGCAGCGTCTTGCTGCTATGGCCGCTGGCCAGCTTGCCGGAGGGCAGCGGCACGTCCGGCGCAGTTTCCTCCAGGCCGGCGCGCGCAACGATCTCGCGCGCGACCCAACTGTTGTACGGCTCGCCGGTGACCGCCTCGATCACCAGCCCGGCCAGCCCGAAGCCGTGATTGGAATATTTGAACCGGGTATTGGCGTCGATCGGCGGCGGCAGCGTGAGCTCGGCGCGCAACTGCCCGGCGTCGAGAAACTCCTTGCGGCCGGCCCAGTATTCGCTGTCCGGCCCGTCACGCAGGATGCCGGCGGTATGGGACAGCAGTTGCGAGATCGTCGCGGCCGCAATCGCCGGATGCAGGCCGTCCACGTATTGCCCGGCGGCATCGTCCAGCTTCAGCCGGCCCTGCTCGCGCAGCCGCAGCATGGCGGCGGCGGTAAAGCTCTTGCTGTGCGAAGCG
>DATJEA010000627.1:0-2219 GCA_035497095.1 Acetobacteraceae bacterium
GCTCTTCCGATCTGCAGCAACGAACTGCGCTACAACTTCGCCTTCAGCCCGGCCGAGCTGGCCGCGACCGACGCATTGGTAGCATGGCCGGGCGGCTGGCTCGCCGGGCGCAAGGCGGCGCTGGGCAACGCCGCCGGCCTCACCGTGCGCAGCAGTCTGCTGCCGGGCAGTCCGATCGTGCTGTATCGCCGTCCGGCCGCCCATCAGGCAGAACCCGCCAGCGCGCCTTCCGGTCAGTAGAACGGCCGGTATTCGCCGGTGAACCGGCGCGTCTCGGCGGCCAGCCAGCCGGCGATCTCGCCCTCCGACGGCGCCCGCAGCTGCCCCTGCGGCCACGGCGCCATGCGGGTGGCGGCAAAGCCGCTGGCGTCGAAATAGCCCTGCGTGGCGTGCTCGCCCAGCGCGCCGATATACTGAGCGTAGCAGGCGACGGTGGAAACCCGCACCCGGCCGAGCCGCAGACAGGCGATCCAGCGCGCGCCGTCCTGGCTGGTCACCGGCATCTGGTAGCCCTGCTCACGATAGAACGCGACGATCCGCTCATGGTCGCGCAGCGAATAATCCACTCCGTCCAGCAGTTGCAGATAGCGCCCGCGGAATTCCTGCTCGTCCTCCCAGGCGCCACGGGTCATCGCGAAGCCCCAGTTCTCGCGCATATGCGCGACCCGCCGCCGGCCCCACCATTGCCGCCACAAGCCGGCCCACATGTCGCCGCAGGCCGAGACATAGGCGATCCGCTTATCCGCCGCCGCCAGCGCCAGCAGCTGCCGGATCGCCGCCAGGTAATGCGGCGACAGCACCAGGTCATCCTCCAAAAACAGCCCCTGCGTCGCGCCAAGCTGCCGGAAGCAATACTCCTCCGCCCGCCGGTAGTTCTCGGCGATGCCCAGGTTCACCAGCGACTCATGCACCTGGCCCCAGGGAAAAACCTCCCGGAACAGCGCCACGCAGGCGGCGATGTCGGCCGGCTCGGCCTTCCAGCGCGCGCTATGCGGGTTGTAGGCGCCGTCCTGGAACAGCGCCACCGGCGCGCCATGCGGCACCTGCCCGCGCAGACTGCGCAGCACCTGACCAAGATATTGCGGCCGGTCATACGACAGAATCTGCACCGGCAGCACAGCCTCGTTCCCCGGCCCCATCGCCATCGCGCCCTAGAACGGCAGCAGCTGCCGCAGCTTGCCGACCGCCCTGCCGCCCAGTTCCACCGCCTTGCCCTTCACCTTGCCGGCCAAGGCGCGCGCCGGATCGTACACCGCATGCGCCGCCAGCCGCAGGCTGTTCCGCCACGCGCCGCTGGTGGACAGCGCGGTATCGCCCGCCGCCACCACATTATCCTGCATCACCGGCTCCGTCCGGCTCCAGTTGCGCACCATGATGCCGCCACCGCCCTGATGCAGATAGCTGTTGCCGAGCACCGCCACCGGGCCGTCGCCGCCGGTCAGCAGCACCGCCTCGCCCGCCCCGCTCTGCACGAACACGTTCTGCTCCAGCACCACCGGCCCACGCAGCCCGAGCCGCACCAGCCCGTCGGCGCCGCCCTCGATCCGGTTGCCGCGCAGCGTCACCCGCGCCGCATCGGACTGGATCGCCAGCCCGGCGCGCGGCGCGCTGAACCGCGAATCGCTCACCTCCAGCCCGGCCCAGCCGCCGACCATCAAGGCGCCGGTGCAGCGCCCGCCGGCGCAGGCGCCGGTCTGCTCGAACCGGCTCCGCCGCACCCGCAGCACCGCGCCGCCCCGCCCGGCGGTCAGGATGCCGGCCTGGTTGTCGATGAAGGCGCAGTCCTCCACCGTCAGGTCGCCACCCTCGGCGCGGATGCCGGCGCCATTATGATCGGCCACCCGGATGCGCGCGAAGGTGATGCCGCGCACCACCACGTCATCGCCGCCGATCACGAACGACGCCTTGCCGGCGCAGGCCAGATCGGTCAGCACCACCCCCGGCCCGGTCGCCGCGCCGATGCCGACGATGGTCAGCCGGCTGGCCCGCCAGATCGCGCAATCGTAATAGGTGCCAGGCGCGATCCGCACCTCGTCGCCGTCCTTCGCCAGCCGCGCCGCGTCGCTCGGCCGCGCCAGCGCCTCGCCCGGCCCGACCAGCAGCACCCGCGCCGCCGCCGGCCCCACGGCGGCATGCCGGCCTTGGACAGGCCGTCGATGAACCGGCCGTAGGTCAGGCCATGTTCGCGGACGGCGGCGTTGATGCGCTGGATCCAGAGG
>DATJEA010000628.1:0-4485 GCA_035497095.1 Acetobacteraceae bacterium
TGCATAACGCGCTCGCATGCCTTGATATCGGTCAACTGTATCGCCTGCGGTGCGGTTTTTCGCTCCCATCCGATACTGACCGGCTCAATGGGCGGCTCCTCCAGCCTTTGAGCCGGCTGGCATCAGGTCAATCTCCACCCATCCCCTGCCGTCATACCGCGCCACGTCCCCATCCCGCAGCAGCACCGTCGTGGTATCCGACTCGATGATCGCCGGCCCGCTGACCGCCCGCTCCAGCGCGAAGCCATGCACCGCCACCTCGCGCCAGCCATCGAGGAAAATGCGCCGCCGCCCGCTGCCAGCGTTGGCGCTCGGCCGGGCCGCGGAGGCCGGCAGCGCGCCGATCACCGAGACCCGGGCATTGACCAGCACCGGCGCCCGCTCGCGCAGCGCGTAGGTGAACAACGCCTCGTGCCGGGCATGGAACGCGGCGGACAGCCGCTCGGCGGCGTCGGGTGCCGCCAGCTCCTCGGCCGTGAACGGCACCGCCACCTCGCTGATCTGCTCGCCGTAGCGCATGTCCGCCGACAGCCTGGTCTCCAGTTCGGCGCCGAACCACCGCAGCCGCGCCCGGCCTTCCGCCAGCATCTCGGCCACCGCCGCGCGCAGCGCCGCCACATCGATCGCGCCGCCCTGCGACAGGCTTCGCATCAGCTCCACCCGCAGATCGGTGTTCAGCATCCCCCAGGCCGACAGCACCGCCGCCTGCACCGGCACCACCACCCGCGCCATGCCGAGCCCGGCCGCCACCGCCGTCACATGCAGCCCGGCCGCGCCGCCGAACCCCAGCAGCCCGAACCGCCGCGGATCGACGCCGCGCCGCACCGTCGCCACCCGCAGCCCATCCGCCATGCGGGCATTGACCAGCCGATGAATGCCCTCCGCCGCCGCCAGCGCATCCAGCCCCAGCGCCTCACCGAGCCGCCCCAGCGCCGCCTCCGCCGCGGCGCGGTCCAGCGCCCGCCGCCCGCCGAGAAACGCCGCCGGGTCCAGATAGCCGAGCAGCAGATTGGCGTCCGTCACGGTCGCCAGCCCCCCGCCGGCGCCATAGCAGGCCGGCCCCGGCGCCGCCCCGGCGCTCTGCGGCCCCACCTGCAACAGCCCCGACCGCGCCTGGTGCCCGATCGAACCGCCGCCGGCGCCCAGCGTCACGATGTCCAGGCTGGGCAGCGCAATCCGCGCCTCGCCGATGCCCCGTGCCGCCGACAGGAACGGCTGCCCGTCACGCACCAGCGCGATGTCGGTGCTGGTGCCGCCCATGTCGAGCCCGATCAGGTCGCCGCCCGCTCCCTGCCGCGCCAGCGCCACCAGCGCCGCGACGCCCCCGGCCGGGCCGGACAATGCGGTACCGGCGGCCAGCCGCACCGCCTCCTCCACCGAGGCGACGCCGCCATGCGACAGCATGATGAACAGCGGCCCGGCAAACCCCGCCTCGCCCAGCCGTGTCTGCAACCGCTCCAGATAGCGCTGCACCAGCGGCCCCACCAGCGCATTCGCCGCCGTGGTGGAAAACCGCTCGAACTCCTTGATTTCCGGCAATACATCGGACGACGCGGTAACGAACGCCGCCGGCAGCCGCGCCCGCGCCGCCGCCGCCGCCTGCCGCTCATGCGCCGGATTGCGCCAGGAATGCAGGAAGCACACCGCCACCGACTCCACCCGCGCCCCGGCCAGCGTCTCCAGCGCCGCATCCAGCGACCCCGTATCCAGCGCCAGCTCCGCGCTGCCATCGGCGCGCATCCGCTCGCGCACCGCAAGCCGCAGCACCCGCGGCACCAGCGCTGGCGGCGGCGTGCTGCGCAGGTCGTAGCGGTCCGGCTTCAGCCCCTCGCGCATCTCGATCACGTCGCGATGCCCGGCCGTGGTCAGCATCCCGGCCCGCGCCCCCTTGCCCTCCAGCAACGCGTTGGTGGCAACCGTCGTGCCATGCACGATGCGACTGGTCGCCGCCAGCAACTCCGCCAGCCCCAGCCCCATCCGCTCGGCCAGCAGCGCCAGGCCCTGCATCACCCCCTCGGACTGATCCTCCGGCGTGCTGGCCGCCTTGGCGATGGTCATCGCGCCGTCCGCGCCGATCCCCACCAGATCGGTGAAGGTGCCGCCGACATCGATCCCGATGGCGTAGCTCATGACGCCTTGCCCCAGCCGCCGCCACCGCCGGCCAGCACATGCAGCCGCGCCCCCGGCGCCACCGCGATGCCGACCTCCTTGGTCTTCAGTACCCGCACCGCGCCGTCCGGCTGATGCAGCGTATAGGCATGCACCGCGCCGTTCTCGCCGCCCAGCATGCCGCGCGCGCCATAGCGCACCCCGTCGCCGGCGGTGTTGGCGGTGGCCGGCCCGTCGGTCTCGATGCGCAGCCACATCGCCCCGCCATCGCCGCCGCGATGCCGCCCGGCGCCGCCCGAGCCGAGATTGAACTCGTGACTCTCGAACAGCAGCGGAAACCGCGCCTCGGCCACCTCGATGCTGCCGAATTTCAGCCCGCCGGCGGTATGGAACTCGCCCGAATTATGCCAGCCATCGCCGGCAATCGACGCCCCGGCGCCCGGCCGCGCATGGAACATATGCCAGATGAACCGCCGCCCGTTGCGCGGGTCCCGCCCGTCGATCGCCACCCGGAACCGCCGCCCCCAACCGCCCATCACCCGCTCCGGGCAGGCCGGCTGCAACGCCACGATGATCGCTTCCACGATCTCGTCCGAACAATGGCTGGTGCACAGCGTCACCGGCGCGCCCTCCCGCGCCCACACCACGCTGCCCTCGCGGGCGATCACATGCAGCGGCCGGAATGCCCCGGCATTGCGGGCGCAATCCGGGTCGAGCAGAAACGCAAACGCCATCGTCACCGCCGACTGCATGTTGGCATGCGACGAGTTGATGAAGCCGATCACCTGATCGTCCGAGCCGGTCAGATCCACCGTCACCTCACTGCCGGCGACCGTCACTCGCGCCCGCACGGTGACATCCTCGATGCCGTGCCCGTCATCATCCAGCACCGCCTCTCCCTCATAAACCCCGTCCGCCCAGCCCTCTACCACCGAGCGGGCATGCTGTTCGGCGGCGTCCAGCATCGCCTCCACCGCTTCGGCCAGCGTCGCGGCGCCGAACTCGGCCGCCACCGCATCCAGCCGCCGCTGCCCCAACCGCGCCGCCCCCACCATCGCCGCCAGATCGCCGCTGAAATCCGCCGGCAGCCTGGTATTGGCCGCCAGCATCCGCACCAGGTCCTCGCGCACCACGCCCTGCTCGGTCAGCTTGATCGGCGGCACCCGCAGTCCCTCCTGCCAGATCTCGGTGGCGCCAGGGTTGTAGCCGCCCATCGTCGCCCCGCCGATATCCGACTGATGCGCCCGCACCACCGACCAGAACGCCAGCCCGCCGCCGGCGAACACCGGCACGAAGGCGGTCAGGTCCGGCAGATGACTGCCGCCGAAATACGGATCGTTCAGCAGATACACATCACCGGCAGCCGGCGCCGGAAACGCCTGCATCAACGCCCGCACCGCCCAGGGCAGCGCCCCCACATGCACCGGAATATGATCCGCCTGCGCCACCAGCCGCGCCCGCGCATCCACCACCCCGATCGAGAAATCGCGCGAGGAATTGAGAATCTGCGAATAGCTGGTCCGCAACATCGCCTCGCCCATCTCCTCGGCGATGGCGTTCAGCCGGTTCTGCAAGACGGCGGTCGTGACAGGGTCGATCATGTTGCTATCGTGCCAGGAAGCGAAGGGAAGGGAAGTCTTCTTTTTGTGAACAAAAGAGGCAAAAAAACGTTTCATTCCCTGGAGTCCGGACCACGGTCCGAGACTCCAGGGAATGGAGTTTTTTGCGCGCTTTTTTGCAAAAAGAGCGCTGCTTCCTTCCGCTGCCTTGCCCACCCGCGCCGTTTCGCGGCAAACTCAGCCTCTTCATTCCCATCCCAGGCGGGCACAGTTCACGTGAAAATCTGCATCTACGGCGCCGGCGCGATCGGCGGCTATCTGGCGGGCTCGCTGGCCAATGCCGGCATCGACACCTCGATCGTGGTGCGCGGCGCGCATCTGGCGGCGATCAACAGCCGCGGCCTGACGGTGGAAACCAAGGAGGGCAGCTTCACCACCCGCCCGCGCGCCAGCGCCAACCCGGCCGACCTCGGGCCGCAGGACGCCGTGCTGGTCACGGTGAAAGCGCCGTCGCTGCCCTCGGTCGCCAGCTCGATCGCGCCGCTGCTGAAGGCCGACACGCCGGTGGTGTTCGTCACCAACGGCATCCCGTGGTGGTATTTCCAGGCCCGCGACGACAGCCGCCGGCTGCCGCTGCTGGACCCCAATGACGCGCTGCGCCGCGCCGTCGGGCTGGACCGGACGGTCGGCGGCATCTTCTGGCCGGCCAGCTCGGTGCCCGCACCCGGCCATATCCGCATGGTCAGCGCCGCCGGCCGCGGCACCACCATCGGCCGCCCGGATGGCACCACCACGCCGGCCATGCAGGCGATCGGCC
>DATJEA010000629.1:0-1836 GCA_035497095.1 Acetobacteraceae bacterium
CGGCAACCCGCCTTCGGCCGCCAAAGTCTCGGCGGCGGTGCGTACCAGCTTGTCGAGCTCCCAGTGGCCGGTGTGCATGCCCAGCGCCAACGGCCGGCCATCTTCGGCGCGCAGGCCGCCCTGGGTGCTGAGGATCAGGTATGGATCGCGGCCGATCTCGCTGGCGCGCCAGCCCATGCCGGCGTTCTGGGTCATGCCGAACAGGTGACCGCTGGGCGCCTCGCGCATGGTGGTGTCGTCGACCGGCAGGCTGCCGGCCGGGCCTTCGCCACTGGTACGGGTGGTGGTCAGCGGGGCGCCGTCGCCCAGGATGGCATCCAGCAGGGCATCGTCACTTTGCGCGCCGGCCATCACAGGTCGGCCGTGGTCAGCTGCCCGTCAACCAGACGCACCAGCGACCCGGTCGGGTTGGCATCGCGCAGGGCGATCGGCAGCCTTTCCTGGCGCACGTGGTCGTAGCTGTGCAGCGCGGCAAAGCGCAGCAGCGAGGCCGGAATGCCGACCGCGGTAAAGCCGGGATGGCCGGTGGACGGGTAGGGGCCGCCGTGGTTCTGCGCGGACGACACCGCCACGCCGGTGGGCATGCGGTCGTTGATCAGGCGGCCGACGCGGTGGCGCAGCGCCGGGGCCAGCGCGTCGTATTCGGCATCGTCGGCGCCGCCGGTGTCGCTGTAGATGGTGCCGGTGAGGTTGCCTTCCAGCGCCTGCGCGATCTGCTGCAACTGCGCCTGCGACTCGGCCTGCACCAGCAGGCTGACCTGGCCGAAAGCCTCGTTCTGCAGCGCGCGCGGTGCCTCGATGAAGCGGCTGCCGGACACCTTCAGCAGGGTCGGCTGGAACGCGTAACCGGCGGTGTCGGCGATCTCGCCGCCGGCCAGCAGCTCGGCGCCGGCGTCACGCAACGCGTTCACCGCCTCGGCCACCAGCTGCGGGCTGCGCGGGGTCAGCAGCACGCCGGGCGGCGTGGCCGTGGTGAGCCGCTGCATTTCCTGCACGAAGGCGTCGGCATCCGCGCCCGGCGGCAATACCGTCACGCCGGGGCGCGTGCAGAACTGGCCCGCACCCATCGCGCAGGAGGCGGCCAGCTCGGCGGCGATCGCCGCGCCGCGCTCGCGCAGCGCACCGCCCAGCACGAACACCGGGTTGACGCTGGACATCTCCAGGTAGGCCGGCGTGCCGGCCGCATCGGCCGCGGCCTTGATCGCCATGCCGGCCGGACGGCTGCCGGTGAACGCCACCGCGGCGGTGCGCGGATCGGCCACCACGCGCAGCCCCAGCTCGTTGCTGGTGTGGAAAAACATCTGCACCGCGCCCGTCGGCAGGCCGCTGGACTGCAGCGCCTCCAGCGCGGCCTCGGCCAGCAGCAGCGAGGTATGCGGATGGGCCGGATGCGCCTTGGCGATCACCGGGTTGCCGGCGGCGATGGCCGCGGCGAAATCACCGCCGGAGACGCCATTGAAGGCGAACGGAAAGTTGTTGGGCCCCAGCACCAGCACCGGGCCACCCAGCGGCTCGAGCATCGAGCGCAGGTCGGCGGCGGTGTCGATCGTGGGCCGGGCCCAGCTGCCGTCGCGCGCGGCGTTGGCAGCCTGGCGCAACTGGCCGGTGGTGCGCGGCAACTCGCCGTTGCGCAGGCGCCCTTCCAGCGGCAGGCCGGTCTCGCGATGCGCGGTTTCGACCAGGGCGTCGGCGCGCGCCTCGATGGCGGCGGCGTAGGCGTCGAGGAAGGCGCCGATGCGCTCGCCCGGCAACGTGGCCATCTCCGCGGCGGCGCGCTGGCCGGCGTCCAGCATCGCGTCCAGATCGGCCCAGCCGGAAATCGGGTAGTCGTGCGCG
>DATJEA010000630.1:0-1930 GCA_035497095.1 Acetobacteraceae bacterium
GGCGGCGCGGATCGCCGGCGTGCCGTTCATCTGCATGGTGGCGCCGCCGGCCGACAGTCCGAGCCTCACCGGGGTCACGATCGCTGCGGCGGAGATGGACCTGCTGGCGCGCGCGATGTCGAACGGCCAGGCGCATCGGGCGCTGCCGCTGACCATCTCGCTGTGCACCGCGGTGGCGGCGCTGATCGACGACACGCTGGTGGCCGAGGCGTCCGGCCGCCGGGGCGGGGCGCTGCGGCTGGGCATGCCGTCCGGCATCCTGAACGTCGGCGCCGAGGTGACACGCGAGGCGGGCGGCTGGGTGGCTCAGGCCGGTTCGTTCTACCGGACCGCGCGGCGGCTGTTCGACGGGCGGGTCTGGGTGCCCGGCTGAGCGGGCGATTGCCGGGCGGCCGGTTTTGCGCTGGTGTAGATGCAACAAGGAGAATGTCCGCCATGACCTACGATCCGCCCCGCCACCTGACCCAGCATTGGCACGTCACCAAGCCATCGGCCACCGGCAAACGCGGCGTGGTGGTATCGCAGGCGCGCGACGCGGCGCTGGCCGGGGTGGCGGTGCTGGAGGCGGGCGGCAATGCGGTGGATGCCGCGGTCGCCACCGCCTTCGCGCTGGCCAGCATGGAGCCGTGGAACTCCGGCCTCGGCGGCATCGGCTTCGGCATGGTGCAGATGGCCGGCGAGGCGAAAGCCCGGATGGTGGATTTCGGCCCGGTCTCGCCGCGCCATCTGAGTCCGGCCAACTTCAAGCTGACCGGCAAGATGACGACCGAATTGTTCCGCTGGGAGGGGGTGGAGGGCGACGCCAACATCCACGGCCCGCTGTCGGTCGCGGTGCCCAGCTCGGTGGCCGGTTACGAGAAGCTGCACAGCACCTGGGGCCGGCTGCCGCTCGCCGAGGTGATGGCGCCGGCGGTGGCGCTGGCCCGGCGCGGCCTGCCGGTGGACTGGTTTTCGACGCTGAAGATCCTCGGCTCGGCCAGCGTGCTGGCGAAGTATCCGGAGAGTGCGCGCATCTACCTGCGCGACGGCCTGCCGCCGCAGCCGGCCGCCGATGGCAGCGCCAGCTACATCGTCCAGGGCCGGCTGGCCGACACGCTGGAGCGGCTGGGCCATGCCGGGCTGCGCGACTATTATGAGGGCGACATCGCCGCCTCGATCGCCGCCGACATCAAGGCGGCCGGCGGGGTGATCGACGCCGGCGATCTGGCCGCCACCCAAGCGGTGCTGCGCGAGGCGACCGAGGTGGCCTGGCGCAATGGCCGCGTGCTGCAACTCACCACCGGCCTCACCGCGGCACCCACCCTGCGCCGAGTACTGGAAACCATGGTCGATGCGCCGTATGGCGCGGCACCCGATGCCGCCTGGTACCGGCTGCTGGCCCGCAGCATGAAGGCCGCCTATGCCGAGCGGCTGGCCGGGCTGGGCGCCGACGAGCCGGCGGAACCGGCCGGCGCCGAGACCTGCACCACGCATATCACCACCTGCGACGCCGAGGGCGGCATGGTGGCGCTGACCACCACCTTGATGTCCTCGTTCGGCAGCCGGGTGGCGCTTCCGGGCACCGGAATCATGCTGAACAACGGCATAATGTGGTTCGATCCGCGCCCCGGCCAGCCGAATTCGATCGCCCCCGGCAAGCGTCCGCTGACCAATATGTGCCCGGTGATTATGCGACATAACAATCGCCCGGTGCTGGCCGCCGGCGCCTCGGGCGGCAGGCGTATCCTGGGCGCGGTGTTCCAGGTGCTGACCGGGATCGCCGATTTCGGCATGACGCCGGAGCAGGCCGCGCATCATCCGCGCATCGACGTGTCGAGCGCCGAGGAATGCACCGCCGATCAGCGTCTGGCGGCCGATATCCTGGCCGGCCTCGCCGAGGATGGCCCGCTCTCGGTGGTCGAGCAGACCGCCAGCCCGGTCAATTTCGCCT
>DATJEA010000631.1:0-4349 GCA_035497095.1 Acetobacteraceae bacterium
TCTCATAGAACCCCTACGGCCGATACACCCGGTTATGCGCCACCGCCTGCTGCCGGCGTCCGACGCGCAGCCGGTCCACCACCTTCTTCACGTCCTGCGCCCGGTCGCGGTGCATCGCCAGCACGGCGTCCTCGGTCACCACCACCACCGCGTCTTCCAACCCGACCACGGCGGTCAATATGCCATCGCTGCGCACGTAGCAGTCGCGCGCGCCCTCCAGCAGCACATCGCCCACCGCGACGTTGCCGCCGGCATCCTTGGCGCCGAGTTCCCACAGCGCGCCCCAACTGCCGACATCGGACCAGCCGATATCGGCCGGCACCACCGCGGCATGGCTGGTGCGCTCGGCCACCGCATAGTCGAGGCTGATCGACTCGCAAGCTGCGAACGCCGCCGGGTCGAGTCGGATGAAATCGAGGTCCTGGGTGCGGGCCGCCACCGCCGCCCGCACCGCCTCCAGCACCGCCGGCGCATGGCAGGCCATCTCGGCGATCAGCGTCGCGGCGGTAAACACGAACATGCCGGAATTCCACAGATGCCGGCCGCCGGCCACCAATGCCTCGGCCGTGGCGGCGTCCGGCTTCTCGACGAAGCGGGCCACGTCATAGGCGCCGACCACATCGGCCAGCGCGGCGCCGCGCTCGATATAGCCATAGCCGGTTTCGGCGGCGGTCGGCCGCATGCCGAAGGTCACCACCCGCCCGGCCCGCGCCGCCAGCACGGCGGCCGCCAGCGCCTGATGCAGCGCCGACACGTCACCCACCGAAGCGTCCGCCGCCATCATCCACAGCACCGCGTCCGGCGTGGTCTCGGCGACGATCAGCGCCGCGGCCAGCATCGCCGGCGCCGAGTTGCGCCCCACCGGCTCCAGCACCACCCGCGCGCCGGCGACGCCCGCCTGGCGCATCTGCTCGGCGGCGAGAAAGCGATGCTCCTGGTTGCACACCAGGATCGGCGGCGCGAAGCCTGGTCCGGCGGCGCGCAACGCGGTTTCCTGGATCATCGAGCGGTCGGAGATCAGCGGCCAGAACTGCTTGGGGAAGCTGGCCCGCGACACCGGCCACAGCCGCGCGCCCGAGCCGCCGGACAGGATCACCGGCACCACCTGCAACGCGGAAACGTCGGAATTCTCGGTCATCACGAGCACCATGCTGAACGATTGCAGCTATAGGTGGCGGCCCGCCCGCCTGTCCAGCGATGCACGAAGGCGTTCCTTGCTCAATACCGGCAGCGGGGCCAAAGTGCCGGCCCTTCACCACGACCGAAAGCCCGCTCATGTCCTCGTCCGCCCCCGTTTCCTCCCGTTTGGCCAACGACCCCACCACCGCGATTCGCGACATCGCAACCCGGATCGAACCCGCATTGATCGAGGTCCGCCGCGACCTGCATGCGCATCCCGAACTGGCCTTCCAGGAGGTGCGCACCTCCGGCGTGGTGGCGCGCGAGCTGACCCGCCTCGGCATCGAGCACAAGACCGGCATCGCCAAGACCGGCGTCGTCGGCATGATCCGTGGCGGCCGGCCCGGCCCGGTGCTGATCATCCGCGCCGACATGGACGCGCTGCCGATCCACGAGCAGACCGGGGTGCCGTTCGCCAGCGTCAACGATGGCAAGATGCACGCCTGCGGCCACGACATTCACACCACCACGCTGCTCGGCGTCGCCGAAGTGCTGCGCGACCTGGCGCCGCAACTGGCCGGCACCGTCAAGCTGGTGTTCCAGCCGGCCGAAGAAGCCATCGGCGGCATGAAGGTGATGATCGAGGAGGGGCTGCTGGAAGGCCCCAAGGTCGACATGGCGCTCGGCTTCCACAACCATCCGGGTGCGGCAGCCGGCACGTTCGAGTTCACCCGCGGCCCGGGTCTGGCCGCTGCCGACACCTTCGCCATCACGGTGAACGGCGTCTCCGGCCACGCCGCCCAGCCGCACAACTCGGTCGACCCGATCGTCGCCGCGGCGCACCTCATCACCCAGTTGCAGACGGTGGTTTCGCGCGAAGTCAATCCGTTGCACCCGGCGGTGGTCACCATTGGCGCCATTCATGGCGGCGAGGCGAACAACATCATCCCCGACTCGGTCACCTTCAAGGGCACCGTGCGCACCCTGCACGACGCCGCGCGCGACGCCGCCGAGGCCGCCATCCGCCGGTTGTGCGAAGGCGCGCTGATCGGGCTGCGGGTGCGCTGCGACGTGGAATATAATCGTGGCGTGCCGCCGCTGGTGAACGACGACCGGGTGATCGACCCGACCATCGCCGCCGTCCGCCGCCAGTTCGGCGACGTGGTGCAGGAGAAGCCGCCGAGCATGGGGGCGGAGGATTTTGCCCTTATGTCTCAGATGGTTCCGAGCTTCCAGCTCGGCATCGGCTCGGGCGCGCCGGGTGGCACCGCCGGGCTGCACAACTCCAAATACAACCCCGACGAACGCTGCATCGCGCTCGGCGTGCAGGCGCTGTCGCGCGCGGCGCTGGAGATTCTGTCCTGAGGATCGGTGCCGGCCGGCTCAGCTGACCGGCATCGCGGTCTGGCCGAGCACCCAGCCCTCCCATCGCCGGATCCACGGGTCGTCGGGGATGTGGTCGGGGCGGTGGCCGGCCAGCACGTTCAGCACGCAGAGCACGCCCAGCAGCGAGTCGAAACGATCCTCGCCGGCGGCATCGGCGCCGAATCCGGTGGCGATTTCGGCGGTCAAATCGGCATCAGGGCGGGCGAAAACATGCGCGATTCGGGTAAAAAGTGACGCGGAAAGCGCCGCCCGGTCGGCCTGCCGGCGCTTGCTGCCGCCCATTCCGAGGCCCAGATGGCGCATCGCCTCGGCGGGATAGGTCTCACTCATAACAGTCGCATTCCGGCCATATAATCCGGCCAGATGCCCCTCGAACGGCCATAGTCGCGGCGGCGTCGGGCCGGCCAGCGCCGGCAGCAGCCAGTCCCGCCAGGCGGAGATCGCCGCCTTGCCGGTCTGGTTGGCGCCCAGCGTCCAGAACAGCGGCGCCCCGGCCGGCCGCTCGGCGGTGGCGCGATCGCAGGCGCGCGACAGGCCGGCCGGGCCGCCGAGGCCGAGCGCCGCGGCATGCGCGGCGCGGGTCATGCCGGCGATGCCGCGGCGCGGGTAGAACGGGCGCTGCGCGGTGATCTGCTGCAGCGTGTCGCAGACCGCGAAGAAGCCGGGGCGATGCGCCAGGGCGCGCAGGAAACTGGGGAAATCCGGCTCGGCCGCCCAGCGCGCGGCATAGGCGCGGGGCAGGCCGAGCGGCAGGTCCAGCCCCAGCATGATCGTGCCATCGCCGGCCAGCGCGCGCAGCCTTGGCAGCAGGGTGGCGAGGTCGCCGACCGGGCGGGCAGCCGTCAGCCGCCAGCCGCTTTCGTCGCGCGTCGCGATGGTGATCCAGCGCTTGCGCGGGTCGGTGCTCCAATCGGCGTGCGCGGCCAACGCAACACAATCTTGCGCCGCGCCACCGGGCGCGTGCAGAGTGGCGGCGGCCGTGCAGGCAATGGAGGGGCGGGTGCGTTTTCTCGGAATCATCGGCTTGCTTGCGATCCTGGCCGGCATCGGCGCCGGCGTGTTCTTCTTCGGCGGATACTACAATATTGCCGCCACCGAAGCCGACTCGCCGCCGGTGGCGGCAGCGCTGATCCGGGTGCGCACCGCCTCGATCGACCATCATGCCACGGCCCGGCCGCCGGCCGGCTATGACGCGCCGGCGATGGTGCAGCAGGGTGCGGTGGCATTTGCCGCGCGCGGCTGCGCCAATTGCCATGGCGGGCCGGGGGTCGACTGGGCGAAATTCTCCGAGGGGCTGAACCCCGGCCCGCCGGACCTCAAGGAGGTGGCGCCGAAACTGTCGGCGCGCGAGATCTTCTGGGTGGTGAAGAACGGCATCCGCATGACCGGGATGCCGAGTTTCGGCACGATCGGCGCCAAGGACGACGAGGTGTGGAAAATCACCGCCTTCGTCAAGGCGCTGCCGAAGGTGACGCCGGCCGAGTATGCCGGCTGGACCGCAGCCAAACCGTAGCCGCTTTCTCCCGCACACGGATGGAACAGGCATAAAGCGATGCAACGACGCACATTTTTGACCGCCGCCGCTGCCGCCACTTTGGCCCGGCCGGCAATCGCCCAGGGAACCAGCCGGGTGCTGCGCTATATCCCGCAGGCCGACCTGGCCAACCCCGACCCGGTATGGTCGACCGCGACGATCTCGGCGATCCACGCCAAGCTGATCTGGGACAATCTGTACGGTCTTGACGAAAACCTCATTCCGCAGCGCCAGATGGTGGCCGGCGAGGAGGTTTCGGCGGACGGGCTGACCTGGACGCTCACGCTGCGCGACGGGTTGGCGTTTACCG
>DATJEA010000632.1:0-2980 GCA_035497095.1 Acetobacteraceae bacterium
CTTTTTCTTCGGCAGGTACAGGTCGGTGATGGTGCCTTCGTAGACTTCCGCCGCCATGCCGACCGATTCGCCCAGGGTGGGATGCGGGTGAATGGTGAGCGCGATGTCGGCCGCCTCGGCGCCCATCTCGATCGCCAGCGCCAGCTCGGAGATCAGGTCGCCCGCATGCACGCCGACGATGCCGGCGCCGACGATGCGATGGGTTTCTTCATCGAACAGCAGCTTGGTGAAGCCTTCGGTGCGATCGATGCCGATCGCGCGGCCCGAGGCCGCCCACGGGAACTTGCCGACGCCGACCTTCAGCCCCTTCTCCTTCGCCTCGCGCTCGCTCACGCCGACCCAGGCGATTTCCGGGTCGGTGTAGGCGACCGACGGGATCACCCGCGCGTCGAAGTGGCTCTTCAGTCCGGCCACCGCTTCGGCCGCGACGTGCGCCTCGTGGGTGGCCTTGTGCGCCAGCATCGGCTGGCCGACCAGGTCGCCGATGGCGTAGATGTGCGCCACGTTGGTGCGCATTTGCGTGTCGACGTTGATGAAGCCGCGCTCGGTCACGGCCACGCCGGCCTTGTCCGCGCCGATCTTGTTGCCGTTCGGTGAACGACCGACCGACACCAGCACGCGGTCGAACAGCGTGGTCGTCGGGATGCTGTCGCCTTCGTAGCCGACCTCGATACCTTTCTTGGTGGCCTTGGCGGAGACCACCTTGGTCTTCAGATGCACGCCCTTGAGCTTGCCGCCCAGGCGCTTGGCCAGCGGCTTGATCAGGTCGGCATCGGCACCGGGGATGAGCTGGTCCATGAACTCGACCACGGTCACCGCGCTGCCCAGCGCCGAGTACACGGTGGCCATTTCCAGGCCGATGATGCCGCCGCCGACGACCAGCAGGTTCTTCGGCACGTCCTTCAATTCCAGCGCGCCGGTGGAATCCATCACGCGCTCGTCGTCCCACGGGAACGCCGGCAATTTCACCGACTGCGAACCGGCGGCGATGATCGCGTGTTCGAAGCGAATCAGCTTCACGCCTTCGGCCGTCTGGACTTCCATCTCGTGCGGCGACACGAACATGCCGTTGCCCACGAGCGTGCGCACCTTACGCGCCTTGGCCATGCCGGCGAGGCCGCCGGTGAGCTGGCCGACCACCTTGGTCTTGAAGCTGCGCAACTTGTCGAGGTCGATCTTCGGCGCGCCGAAGCTGACGCCGTGGTCGGCCATCGCCGCGGCTTCGTCGATCACCGCGGCAGCATGCAGCAAGGCCTTCGACGGAATGCAGCCCACGTTGAGGCAGACGCCGCCGAGCGAGGCGTAGCGTTCCACCAGCACGGTATCGACGCCGAGATCGGCGGCGCGGAACGCGGCGCTGTAGCCGCCGGGGCCGGAACCGAGCACGACCAGCTTGCACTCGATGTCGGCCGCTCTTGACGATACCGCCGCCGCTTGCGGCGCCTTTGCCTCCTCCCCCCCCCGGGGAGAGGATTGAGGCGAGGGGACGGGGCTCGCGGGAGACTGGTTGCTCTTTGCCGCTTCTTTGTTGGAGCTTTCCGGCGACCCCGTCCCCTCACCCCGGCCCTCTCCCCGAGGGAAAGAGGGGGACGTGGAGTCGGCTGCGCCAACAGTTTCCAGGATGGCGATCACCGCGCCTTCGGAAACCTCGTCGCCCACCTTGAGCTTCACTTCCTTGATCACCCCGGCGGCGCTGGAGGGAACCTCCATGGTCGCCTTGTCCGACTCCAGCGTGATCAGGCTTTGTTCCTTGGCCACGGTGTCGCCGGCTTTCACCAGCACTTCGATCACCGGCACGTTGTCGTGGCCGCCGATGTCGGGAACCTTGATTTCGATCGTGTTAGCCATCGTCGTCGCCCCCGGTCAGAGCAGCAGCCGGCGGATGTCGCCGAGCTGGTTGGCGAGGAAGCTGGCGAAGCGCGCGGCGAGCGCGCCGTCGATCACCCGGTGGTCGTACGACAGCGACAACGGCAACATCAGCCGCGGCGCGAATTCCTTGCCGTTCCACACCGGCTTGGTCACCGACTTGGAAACACCGAGGATGGCCACTTCCGGCGCGTTGACGATCGGCGTGAAGTAGGTGCCGCCGATGCCGCCGAGCGAGCTGATCGAGAAGCAGCCACCGGACATCTCGGCCGGGCCGAGTTTCTTGTCGCGTGCCTTCTTCGAGATCTCGGCGAGATCGCGGGCCAGGTCGAGCAGGCCCTTCTTGTCGCAATCGCGGATCACCGGCACCACCAGGCCATCGGGCGTGTCCACCGCGATGCCGATGTGGAAATATTTCTTGAGGATCAGCTTCTCGCCCGACTCGTCGAGCGAGGCGTTGAACTGCGGGAACGCCTTCAGCGCCGCCACCACCGCCTTGATCTGGAACACCAGCGGGCTGATCTTCAGTTCCTTGTTCTCGGCGCCGAGCTGCTTGCGGAAGGCCTCCATCTCGGTGATGTCGGCGTCCTCGTGCTGGGTGACGTGCGGGATCATCGCCCAGTTGCGCGCCAGGTTCGCGCCGGAGATCTTCTGGATGCGCGACAGCGGCTTCTCCTCGATCTCGCCGAATTTGGCGAAGTCGACCTTCGGCCACGGCAGCAGGTTCAGGCCGCCCAGCGTGGCGGCGCCGCCCACCGGACGCGCGCCGGAGGCGAGCGCGTGTTTCACGTACGCGCTGATGTCCTCGCGCTGGATGCGGCCGCCGCGACCGCTGCCCTTGACCTGCTGGATATCCACGCCCAATTCCCGTGCGAACGCGCGGATCGCCGGGCTGGCATACGGCGCATCGCCCGGCATCACGAGGCGGGCATCCACCGGCGGGCGCGCCTGCGGCGACACGTCGCCTTCGGGTACGTTGCCCGGCTGCACGCCCTGGCCGGCGATCGGCGAAGGCTTCGGCTCGGCAGGAGCCGGCGCGGGGGCGAGGGCCGGGGCCGAGGCGGGAGCCGGGGCGGGAGCCGCCGCTGCAGGCTTGGCCGCAGCCGGTTCGGCG
>DATJEA010000633.1:0-2291 GCA_035497095.1 Acetobacteraceae bacterium
TTCACATTGTCTTCACTGAAATAGCCGGCATCGGCCAGCAACGTGTCCACGGCACCGAGTTCAGCCGGCAGGCCGCCGATCTCGCCCGGCATGGGCTCGAGTTGCTGCTTGTCGTTTGGCGCCTGCACCACGTCGGCCGCAACGACCAGCAGGCTGCCAGCCGTCACCGCCGCTTGTCATCGCCCGCAGGTCCAGTGCGGCAACCACCTCAACCACAAGACGCGCCAGATGCCGCTCGGGCAGCCACTCGTCCACCGAAGGCGGCAGCAGAAACCCGGTGGCGCGGTCAATCGGTCGGAAGTTGCTCATCCAAGCACTCTAACCAACCATACCGAGCCCCGTTAAGTCCGACACGCTGCTAGCGGCCTATCCCTTGGCGAGCCGTCGCTCGACGAACTCCAGCCGATCCTGCCCCCAGAACACCTCATCGCCGATCACGTAGCTCGGCGCGCCGAACACCCCGCGCTGCAGCGCCGCCTGGCTGTCCGCAGCGCGCATCGCCGCCCATTTCGGCTCCGCCCCGTTGGCCATCACCGCCTTGGCATCCAGTCCGCATTCGCCGATCAGCCGCGCCAGCGTCTCCGGCTCGGCGGGGTTCTGCTCCTCCTCCCACAGCGCCTTCAGCACCCGATGCGCGACGCGAATCGCGCCGGCATCGTCGCCGCCCTCGCGCAGCGCGATCACGCAGCAGGTCGCCAGTAACTCATTGTGCGGAAAGAATTTCGGCTTGATCTTGATCGGGATGTCGAGATACTCGCGCCACCGCTCCAGTTCCATCAGCCGGTAGGCCTGGCGCTGCGGCGAGCGCTTCGGCAGCGGCAGCCCGCCGGAGGCGGCGAAGATGGTGCCGAAATCCACCGGGAAAATGCGCAGGCTGGCGCCATGCTGCGTCGTCATCGCCGCAATCCGCGCCGCCCCCAGATGCGTCCACGGCGAGTTCAGCGAGGCGTAATAATCCACATGCAGGGCCATCGGCGTATTCCTCGGTTTGCGGCGCGCATGCTATCCCGATGCGCTCAGCAAAGGGAACCCGCATGAACATCGATCTCTCCGGCAAGCGCCTGGTGGTTGCCGGCGGCAGCCGCGGCATCGGCCGCTCGATCGCGCTGGCCGCGGCGCAGGCCGGCGCCGCGGTGTCGATCTGCGCCCGCGGCGCCGCGGCGCTGGAGGCCACGCGCGCCGAACTCGCCGCCTTCGGCCGCCCCACCCATGCGGCGACCTGCGATCTGTCCAGCGAGGCCGACATTGCCCGCTATATCCCCGCGGCGGCGGCAGCCCTCGGCGGCATCGATATCCTGGTCAACAACGCCACCGGCGGCGGCGGCAGCGATGACGAGGCAAGCTGGGACGCCAGCCTGGATGTCGATCTGCGCGCCGTGGTGCGCGCCAGCCGCGCCGCACTGCCGTTCCTGCTGGCGCAGCCGGGTGCCAGCATCATCAACATCGCGTCAGGCTCCGGCCTCAACCCGTCGCCACGCAATCCGGCCTATGGCGCGGCCAAGGCGGCGGTGATCCATTACACCCGTAGTCAGGCGACAATCCTGGCGAAACAAGGCGTTCGGGTGAACTGCGTCGCCCCCGGCTCGATCGAATTCCCCGGCGGCAGTTGGGAACGCCGCAAGACCGAGGCGCCGGCGCTCTATAACGCCACCCTGGCCAACTGCCCGCGCGGCCGCATGGGCCACCCGGAGGAAGTCGCCAACGTGGTGCTGTTCCTCGCCTCGCCGCTGGCCGAATGGGTCACCGCGCAGGTGGTCTCGGTGAATGGCGGCCAGGGCCTGGTGCGCTGATGAGCGAGACTGATCAACAGGTTAAGTACAAACGCGAGGCCGGCGAACAGGCGGCCGCCGAGGTGCGCGACGGCATGGTGGTGGGCCTCGGCACCGGCTCCACCGCCGCTTTCGCGATCGCCGCGCTGGGCGCCGCGGTGGCCGGCGGGCTGCGCATCCGCGCCATTCCCACCTCGCTGGCGGCGGCGGCGCTGGCGCGGCGGCATGGCATTCCGCTCACCGATTTCGCCGCTGACCCGCGCATCGACCTCACCATCGACGGTGCCGACCAGGTGGTGCCCGGATCGCTGCATCTTATCAAGGGGTTGGGCGGCGCGCTGCTGCGCGAGAAACTGGTCGCCACCGCCAGCGACCGGATGATCGTGGTCGCCGACGACAGCAAGCTGGTCGCCCGGCTCGGCGCCGCCACCCGGCTGCCGGTCGAGATCACCGCCTTCGGCTGGCAGGTGGCGATGGCGCAACTGGCGGCGGCCGGCTGCGCGCCGACCCTGCGCCGGGTCG
>DATJEA010000634.1:0-2310 GCA_035497095.1 Acetobacteraceae bacterium
GGCGGCCGCGGTCAGCGCCGCCATGTCGTGCATCGCGCCGGTGTGGTAGTTGACATGGGTCAGCATCACCACGGCGACGCTGTCGTCGAGCGCCTCGCGCACCCCGCCCGGCTCCACCAGGCGCAGCGTGTGGCCTTGCGCCAGCAGTGCCGCCAGCCCCTCGGCGATATACAGGTCGGTGGGGAAATTCTGCCGCTCGGAGACGATCACCCGCCGCTCCGGCCGCGCCGCCAGGGCCACGCCGAGCATCTTGAACAGGTTGACCGAGGTGCTGTCGCCCACCATCACGCTGCCGGCCGGCGCCCCGAGCAGGCTGCCGATCTTGTCGCCGATCCGCGCCGGCATCGCCATCCAGTCGGCGTCGTTCCAACTGCGGATCAGGCCGACGCCCCATTCGCGCTCGATCACCTCGGTGACCCGCGCGGTCACCGCGCGCGGCCGGGCGCCGAGCGAGTTGCCGTCGAGATAGATCACCCCCTCCGGCAGCGCGAACAGGTCGCGGAACGGCGCCAGCTCGTCGGCGGCGTCAAGGGCTCGGCAGTCGGCCAGGGTGATGCTCATGGCCACCGATATATCCTCCGCGCTATGCGGCCAGCAACGCCCGCGCCGAGGCCAGCGCGAAGTACAGCATCAGCGCCGCGGTTGCCGCGTGCAGGCCGACCGCCCAGCCGCGCCCGGCCGGGCCGGCACGGCGGCGCAGCGAAACCACGATGGCAGACCACACCAGGCCCCAGGCCAGCGCCCCGGCGATGATCGCCGCCACCATGGCGAACAGCGCCAGCGCGCCCTGGCCGGCGAGTTCCGGCCGCCCGATCGCCGCCAGCCAGAAGGCGATGTTCCATGGGCTGGTCAGCGCCAGCGTCATGCCCAGCAGCAGGCTGGCGCGCCGGCTGTCGAACCGCGCCGGCGCGGTGGCGTGCGGCGCCTGCCAGGCGCGCCAGGCGCTCCGCAGGAACATCAGCGCCAGGCCGAGCAGCAGCGCGATGCTCAGCGCGCCGATCGCCAGATGCATGCGCGGCCCGGTGAACAGCAGGCCGACACCGAGCGACACCAGGATCGCCCAGGTGGCATCGCCGAGGCAGGCGCCGAGCAGCAGGCTGAACCCCGACCAGAAGCCGCCGGCCAGACAGCGCCGCGCGATCTCGGCGTTGATCGGGCCGGGCGGCCAGGCAACCGACCAGCCGAGCAGCACGCCGGTGCCGAGCAATGCGAGGTTCATTCAGGTAGTGAGCGAAGCAAGGTGTTCTTTTTTGCAAAAAAGAACCAAAAAACTCTCATTCGTCCTGCAACGGCGGTGCCGCGGAGACGCCAGAGTCTCCAAACCGAATGAAAAGTTTCTTGCTTCTTTTTGTTCACAAAAAGAAGACCCTGCTTACGCCTGCCCGGCCGCCGGCGCCGCCGCGCCAGTGCCACGGCGGGACTGCCACAGCGCCAGGAAGTCGATCGGCTGCATCAGCACCGGCGGGAAGCCGCCGTCGCGGGTGATTTCGGCCAGGATGTTGCGGGCGAACGGGAACAGGATGCGCGGGCATTCCACCAGCAGCACCGGCTCCATGGTGTTCTCCGGGATGCCGGTGAGGGTGAACACGCCGGCATAGGCCAGTTCGGCGAGGAACACCCGGCTGGCGGCCTCGGCGCCGTTGGTCGGCGCGTTCGGGTCGCTGGCGTCGGCGCGGATGGCCAGGATCACCTCGAACACATCCTGCCCGTCGGTGACGCGGCGGGCCTGGACGTCCAGGTTGAGGTCGACGCGCGGGGCGGCGCGCAGCGTGGTGAAGATGGCCGGGGCGCCGGGCACCTCGAACGAGAGGTCCTTGATGTACTGGATGTTGACCACCAGCGGTGCCGCGGGGGCGGTGCCGGGGGCATTCTGCGGGGCGGGCGTGGTCTCGGACATCGAGCTATCTCCAAAAGGGCGTCAAAAGGGCGGCGGGGCAGGGGCGGTAGCATAATCGCAGCGTGAAGTCAGGCCGGATGTGACGCCAGGCCAACGAGGCGGTCAGTGGTGCTTCCACAGGATATCGGCGGGCGGCGGCGCGGTGGGGTCGCAGCGCAGCCACTGGCCGTTGCGCAGGCTCTGCCCGGTCATCGCCAGGATGAAGCCCCAGTGGCTGATCACCAGGGTATGCTGCCAGTCCGGCAGGGCGGCGAGTTCGGCGCGGAACTGGGCGGCGCGGCGGATGATGGAGTCGATCGGTTCCTCCTCCGGCGGCCACCAGACCTCGTCGATCACCGAGAAATCATGCTGCGGCCAGGCCTCGCCGAGCGCGCTGCGCGGCGAGCCGACATCGCAGGCATAGGCGTAGCGCT
>DATJEA010000635.1:0-10962 GCA_035497095.1 Acetobacteraceae bacterium
TCATAGCCTTGCCGGCGGCTTCTGTCTGCCCGGCGCCTCGTCTCGGATTGAAAGCGGCTTGGCATCGGCGTGCCGCGTGGGTCCGGCCGGTCGCATGTCAGACGCCGAGATAGTCGTGCAGCTTGGCCATGCTGCCGGCGAGTTCGCTGTTCGGGATCATGTCGACCACCTGGCCGTGCTGCATCACGTAATGCCGGTCGGCGACGGTGGCGGCGAAATGCAGGTTCTGCTCGACCAGCAGCACGGTGAAGCCGCGCTGCTTGATCTCGCGGATGGTGCGGCCGATCTGCTGCACGATCACCGGCGCCAGCCCCTCGGTCGGCTCGTCGAGCAGCAGCAGCTTGGCGCCGGTGCGCAGGATGCGGGCGATCGCCAGCATCTGCTGCTCGCCGCCGGAGAGCTTGGTGCCCTGGCTGCTGGCGCGCTCTTTCAGATTGGGAAATAATTCGTAGATGGTTTCCAGATCGAGCCCGCCCGGCGCCACCACGCGCGGCAGCAGCAGGTTTTCGGTGACGTTCAGCGAGGCGAAGATGCCGCGCTCCTCCGGGCAGAAGCCGATGCCGGCGCGGGCGATGAGGTCGGAGCGCAGGTCGATCAGCTCCTGGCCGAGGAAGCCGACATGGCCCTCGCGGCGCGGCACCAGCCCCATCAGGCTCTTCATCGTGGTGGTCTTGCCGACGCCGTTGCGGCCCAGCAGGGTGACCACCTCGCCCTCCCGGACATCGAAATCGACGCCGTGCAGGATGTGGCTCTCGCCATACCAGGCGTTCAGGCCGCGCACTTCCAGCATCACGTTGTCAGGCATCTGCGGTCCCCAGATAGGCGGAGATCACCTGCGGATCGGCCGAAACCGCCTCGTAATCGCCTTCCGCCAGCACGCTGCCACGGGTCAGCACGGTGATGGTGTCGCACAGCCCCTGCACCACCGACAGGTTATGCTCCACCATCAGAATGGTCCGCCCGGCGCGGATGCGGCGGATCAGCGCCACGATGCGCTCGACATCGGCGCCGGCCATGCCGGCGGTCGGCTCGTCGAGCAGCAGCATTTCAGGGTCCAGCGCCAGCGTGGTGGCGATCTCGAGCGCCCGCTTGCGGCCATAGGAGAGGTCGCTGGCCACGGTATCGACGTATTCGCTGAGGCCGACATCGTCGATCAGTTCGCGCGCCCGATCGTCGAACCTGTCGAGCACCTTCTCCGAGCGCCAGAAGTCGAAATTGCTGCCGCGCTTCCTTTGCAGCGCCAGGCGGACATTCACCAGCACGGTGAGATGGGCGAACACCGCGGAAATCTGGAAGCTGCGCACCAGGCCGAGCCGGGCCACCTCGGCCGGCTTCAGCCGCGTGATCTCGCGGCCCTTGAAGCGGATGCTGCCGCGGGTCGGTTGCAGGAATTTGGTCAGCATGTTGAAACAGGTGGTCTTGCCGGCGCCGTTCGGCCCGATCAGCGCGTGGATGGTGCCGGTCTGCACCCGCAGATTGACATCGTCCACGGCGACGAAGCCGCGGAATTCCTTGGTCAGCCCTTTGGTCTCCAGGATGGTATCGGCCAAGCCGGACGTCTCCCCGGGTTTATGGTGCAGGGCGTCTTCAGGCGCCACAATGCTGATTTGCATATCACGCGCGGCGGCGCAAGATTGTTTCAAACGTCTTCAATCGGAACACGCACCCTTATGTCGCAAAGGATCGCCCCAGCCATGCCAGGCCTATGGTTCGAAGACCTCACCGAAGGGCGCGTGATCGACGCCGAATGGACCCGCACCGTTACCGAGGCGGACAACGTGCTGTTCTGCAGCCTGACGATGAACGTGCAGAAGCTGCATCTGGACGCCGAATTCGCCAAGGGCACCGAGTTCGGCCGGCCGCTGGTGAACTCGATCTTCACCCTCGGGCTGGTGATCGGCATGAGCGTGCATAACCTCACCATGGGCACCACGGTGGCCAATCTCGGCATGACCGAGACGGTGTTCCCGGCCCCGGTATTCGCCGGCGACACCATCAGCACGCGCAGCACGGTGCTGGCGGCGCGGGCCAGCAAATCCCGCCCGGAGGCCGGCATCGTCACCTTCCTGCATGAGGGCTTCAACCAGCACGGCACGCTGGTGGCGCGCTGCCAGCGCCAGGCGCTGATGCTGCGCCGGCCGAAAGCGGTCGCATGAGCGGGCCGGCCCTGCGGCTGCGCAGCCCGCTGTTCGCGCCCGGCGATTCGGCGCGCAAGGCGGAGAAGGCGCTGGCCTCGCCGGCCGACGCGGTGATCCTCGACCTGGAGGATTCGGTCGCCGCCGCCGCCAAGCCGGCCGCGCGGGCGATGGTGGCCGCGCTGCTGCCGGGCATCGCGCGCGGGCGCGGGGTGATCGTGCGGGTCAATCCGCATGGCACCGAGTGGTATCTGGCCGACCTCGCCGCCGTGGTGCCCGGCCGGCCGGACGCGGTGCTGCTGCCGAAATGCACCGGCGCCGACGACCTGCTGGCGCTCGACCATCATCTGGAGGTGCTGGAGACCGCCGCCGGGCTGCCGCTGGGCGGCATCGGCGTGCTGCCGCTGGTGACCGAAACCGCCGCCTCGGTGCTGGCGATGGCGGGGATGGCGCCCAGCGGCAGTCCGATGGCGCGGCGGGTGATCGGTTTCTGCTTCGGCGCCGAGGACCTGTCGGCCGATCTCGGCATCGCGCCGCGCCGTGCCGACCACAGCTTTCCGGCCGCCGTGGCACACGCCCGCGCGGCGATGCTGGTGGCAGCGGCGGCGGCCGGCGTCCCGGCGCTGGACACCCCATGGCCCGACCCGCGCGACCCGGAAGGGCTGGCGCGGGAGGCCGCTTGCGCCGCCGAGGACGGCTTCGCCGGCAAGCTGTGCATCCATCCGGGGCAGATCGAGGCGGTCAACGCCGCCTTCACCCCGTCGGCCGAGCGGCTGGCCTGGGCACGGCGGGTGCGCGATGGCTTCGCCGCCAATCCCGGCGCCGGGGTGTTCGCGCTGGATGGCAAGATGATCGACCGTCCCCATCTGAAGCTCGCCGAGCGCATCCTCGCGGCCGGCGGCCAATGAGGCGCTGCCATACCGCCGCCATCTGGCCGTAATGCTGGTGATTCTAGTAGATTGACGCCCGGCGATACCGGGGCCACTCCAGACCCCGGCATCGCCGGACAGGACCCTATGACCGCTCGGCCTTCCTCTGTCCTTTCGCGCCGGCGCGCCGTTGCGTCCGGCGCGGCATTGTTCGCGCTGGGCGGCTGCGCGCTGGGGCCGGCCTATCGGCGACCGGTACTGGAAATCCCGGCCGCCTACCGCGCCACCGAGGCGAGTGCCGCCGCGGCATGGCCGAGCGAGACCTGGTGGCGCGGCTTCCGCTCGGCGGAACTCGATCAGTTGATCGACGCCGCGCGGGTGCATAATTTCGACATCCAGGCCGCCATCGCCCGGGTCCGCCAGGCCGACGCCCAGGCCCGCATCGCCGGCAGCCCGCTGCTGCCGACCGTCTCGGCCAGCAGCGATGCCAGTTGGAGCCGCCAGGCGCTGCAAAGCCGCGGCGGCGGCGGGAATGGCCGGGTGGTGGAATCCCGCAGCTATAGCCTCGGCCCGTCGATCAGCTACGAGGTCGATCTGTGGGGCAAGCTGCGCGCCGGGCGCGAGGCCGCCACCGCGACCGCGCTGGCCTCGCGCTTCGACCAGCAGGTGGTGGCGCTGACCGTGGTGGCCTCGGTCGCCTCCACCTGGTTCCAGGCGCTGGCGTTGCAGGATCGGCTGGCGGTGGCGGCGCGCAATATCCACGACAGCGAGGCGATCCTGGCCGCGATCCGCGCCCGCCAGGCGGCCGGCACCGCCTCCGACCTCGATGTCGCGCAGCAGGAGACGCTGGTCGCCGGCCTGCGGGCGCAGGTGCCGGCGTTGCAGAGCCAGTTGGAGCAGCAGCTCAACGCGCTCGGCATCCTGACCGGGCGGCCGCCCTCGGCGGTGACGGTGCGGCCCGGCACCCTGGCCACGCTGGCGCTGCCGCCGGTGGCGCCTGGGTTGCCCTCGGCGTTGCTGGCCCGTCGGCCGGACGTTGCCGAGGCGGAGGTGCAGTTGCGTGCGGCGAATGCCGATATTCGTGCGGCGCGGGCGAATTTCTTCCCGCAAATCCAGCTTTCCGGCGCGCTGGGCTGGCAAAACATCGCGCTTTCGACGCTTTTTGGCCCCGGATCGCTGTTTCTCAACGCCGCCGCCAGCGCCACCCAGAGCATCTTCAACAACGGCCTGACCAGCGCCCAGGTGGAACAGGCGCGCGGCCGCTACGACGAGTTGCTGGCCGATTACCGCAAGGCGGTGGTGCAGGCGTTCACCGATGTGGAGAACGCCGTGCAGGCCTATAAATATGCCTCCGCGCAGCAGGCCTTGCAGCAGCGGGCGGTGGATACCGCGCAGCGCGCCGCCAATATCGCCCGCGCCCAGTTGCTCGCCGGCACCGTCGATCTGGTCACCGCGTTGCAGGCGCAGACCGCGCTGTTCAGCGATCTCGACGGGCTGGCGCAGGTGCGGCTGGCGCGGTTCCAAGCGCTGCTGTCGCTGTACAAGGCGCTTGGTGGCGGCTGGAGCGTGGACGATGTGACGCGGCCGGCGAACCCCGTGGTCCAGGGTGTGCTATGAGGCCGGGTATGCGCAAAACCCTGATCGTCGTGCTGGTGCTGACGGTGGCCGGCGGCGGCTATTGGTACTATGGCGAGCATAAGTCGGCCACGCAGACGCAACGCCAGCGTGGGGCGCCCGCCATACCGGTGGTGACTGCCGCCGCCACCACACAGGATGTGCCGATCTTCCTCGATGGTCTCGGCACCGTGCAGGCATCGGCCACCGTCACGGTGCGGCCGCAGGTCGACGGCAAGCTGATGGCGGTGGAGTTCTCCGAGGGCCAGGAGGTGAAGCGCGGCGACGTGCTGGCGCGGATCGACCCGCGCAGCTTCCAGGCCGCGCTGGACCAGGCGATCGCCAAGAAAACCCAGGATGCCGCCAGCTTGGCCAACGCCAAGCTGGACGCCGCGCGCTATGCCAAGCTGGCCGCCTCGGCCTATACCTCGGCGCAGCAGGCCGACACCGCGCGCTCGATGGTGGCGCAGCTTGAGGGGTTGGTGCAGGCCGATCAGGCGGCGATCGATACCGCGAAGATCCAGCTCGGCTACACCACCATCACCTCGCCGATCGACGGCCGGGTCGGCATACGGCAGGTGGACCCCGGCAATGTGGTGCATGCCAGCGACGCCAACGGGCTGGTGGTGGTGACCACGCTGAAGCCGATTTCGGTGGTGTTCAGCCTGCCGCAACAGGCGCTGCCGCAGGTCGCAGCCGCGATCGCAGCGGGCAAGCCGGAGGTGCTGGCGCTGCCGCAGGAATTCGGCCCGGCCGCCGGCCGCACGCCGATCGACACCGGCACGCTGACGGTGCTGGACAACCAGGTGGACCCCACCACCGGCACCATCAAGCTGAAGGCCAGTTTTCCCAATCCCGGCCTGAAGCTGTGGCCGGGCGCGTTCGTTACCGTGCGGCTGGTTGTCCGTACCTGGCATGACGCCACCGTGGTGCAGCCGGTGGCGGTGCAGCGCGGGCCGACCAGCAGCTATGTCTATGTGGTGGATGACGGCAATGTCGCGCATCGCCGCCCAGTCACGGTGGGGCATGAGGATATCGGCCTGGCGGTGATCGCCAAGGGGCTCAAGCCCGGTGAAACCGTGGTGGTGGATGGCGCGTCGCGGCTCACCGATGGCGCCCGCGTGACCATCGTGCCGCCGGCCGGCAGCGCGCCCGCCGCCACGCCCACCGCGCAGCAGCGCTCCGGCTCGCATACCGGCCGCAAGCCGCGCGGCGCGACCTGACAGACCGCCGATGAACATCTCCGCCCCGTTCATCGCCCGGCCGATCGCCACCGCCTTGCTGGCCATCGCGGTGCTGCTGGGCGGCGTGCTGGGCTATCGGGCGCTGCCGGTTTCGGCGCTGCCGGAGGTGGATTTCCCCACCATCCAGGTGATCACCCAACTGCCGGGCGCCAGCCCGGACGTGGTGGCGCAACTGATCACCGCCTCGCTGGAACGGCAGTTCGGCCAGATCCAGGGCCTGACCACGATGACTTCCAGCAGTTCGGACAGCACCAGCCAGATCACGCTGCAATTCTCGCTGGCGCGCAATATCGACAGCGCGGCGCAGGACGTGCAGGCGGCGATCAACGCGGCGGCCGGCACGCTGCCTGCCGGGCTGCCGTATCCGCCGGTCTATTCCAAGGTGAACCCGGCCGACACCCCGATCATGACCCTGGCGCTGACTTCGGACGCGATTCCGCTGTCCAGGGTCAGCGATGCCGCCGACACGCTGCTGCAACCCAAGTTCAGCCAGATCAGCGGCGTCGGCAAGGTGAGCGTGCAGGGCCGGATGCGCCCGGCGGTGCGGGTGCAGGTCGACCCGGCGCGGCTGGCCAGCTACGGGCTGGGCATGGAGGACGTGCGCAGCGCGGTGGCCGCGGCCAACGCCAACGGCGCCAAAGGCGGGTTCGACGGGCCACACCAGGCGATCGCGCTCGGTGCCAACGACCAGATCGTGGCACCCGAGGATTACAACCATATCGTGATCGCCTGGCGCAACGGCGCGCCGGTGCGGCTGGCCAATGTCGGGCGGGTGGTCGCCGGCATGGAGAATGATCGCGCCGGCGCCTGGTATCTGGGGCCGGATGGCAAATTGCACCCTGCGGTGGTGATCGACATCCAGCGCCAGCCGGGCGCCAATATCGTGCAGACCGTGGCGGCGATCCGCGATGCGCTGCCGGCGCTGCGCCAGGCGATTCCAGCGGCGATCAGCATGAGCGTGGTGACCGACCGCACCGAGACCATCCGCGCCAGCGTCAACGACGTGCAGATGACGCTGCTGCTGGCGATCGCGCTGGTGGTCGGCGTGATCTTCCTGTTCCTGCGCAGTTGGCGGGCGACCATCATCCCGGCGGTGGCGCTGCCGCTGTCGCTGATCGGCACCTTCGGGGTGATGGCGCTGTGCGGCTACAGCCTGGATAACCTGTCGCTGATGGCGCTGGTGGTGGCCACCGGCTTCGTGGTCGACGACGCCATCGTGATGATCGAGAACATCGTCCGGCATATCGAGGAGGGCGAATCGCCCCTCGATGCCGCGATGCGCGGTGCGCGCGAGATCGGCTTCACCGTGATTTCGCTGACCGTGTCGCTGATCGCGGTGTTCATCCCGCTGCTGTTCATGACCGGGGTGGTCGGGCGGCTGTTCAATGAATTCGCGGTGGTGCTGACGGTCTCGGTGGTGGTCTCCGCGGTGGTTTCGCTGACGCTCACGCCGATGATGTGCGGCCGGCTGCTGCGCCCGGCCGCCGAGGAGCGCCCCGGCCGCATCGCCCGGCTGTTCGAGCGCGGGTTCGATGCAACCTTGGCCGGCTATCGCCACAGCCTGTCCTGGTCGCTGCGCCATGAGCGCACCGTGCTGGTGGTCGCGGCGCTGACGCTGGTCGGCACCGGGCTGCTGTATATGGTGGTGCCGAAGGGCTTCCTGCCGCAGCAGGATACCGGGGTGATCATCGCCGTCACCGAGGGCGCGCAGGGCATCTCCACCCGGCAGATGGGCGAGGTGCAGAACCGCGCCGCCGAGATTATCCGGCGCGACCCGGATGTGGTCGGCGTGGTCTCCTTCGTCGGCGTCGGCGAGATCAACGCCACGCCCAATGCCGGGCGGCTGACCATCGCGCTGAGGCCGCGCGATCAGCGCAGCGATTCCGCGCAACGCATCGCCGACCGGTTGCAGCGCGAGCTGGCGCAGGTGCCCGGGCTGTCGGTGTTCATGCAGCCGGTGCAGGACATCCAGATCGGCACCCGGATCAGCCGCACCCAGTTCCAGTACACCCTGGTCGATACCGATCCTGAGGAACTGGCGGAATGGGCGCCGAAGCTGCTGGCGCGGCTGAAATCGCTGCCGATGCTGGCCGATGTCGCCACCGACCAGCAGGATCGCGGGCTGCGCAGCATCGTGCGGGTGGACCGGGATGCTGCGATGCGGCTCGGCGTGTCGATGCAGGCGGTGCAGGACGCGCTGTACGACGCGTTCGGCCAGCGGCAGATCTCCACCATCTTCGCCCAGGCCAACCAGTACCGCGTGGTGCTGGAGGCGACGCCGGGCTGGCAGGCCAATCCGCAATCGCTGGCGCTGCTGCACGTCACCGGCGCCAACGGCGCGCAGGTGCCGCTGTCGGCGTTCGCCACCATCATCCGCACCACGGCGCCGCTGGTGATCACCCATGAGTCGCAGTTCCCGGCGGCGACCATCAGCTTCAACCTGGCCGAGGGCGGCTCGCTCGGCCAGGCGGTGAAGGCGGTGGCGCAGGCGGAGCGCGATATCGGGCTGCCGGCGACGATTTCGGGCAGCTATTCCGGCGATGCCGCCGAGTTCCAGAAATCGCTGGCCGCCGAGCCGTGGCTGATTTTGGCGGCGGTGGTGGTGATCTATATCGTGCTCGGGGTGCTGTACGAGAGCACCATCCATCCGCTGACCATCCTCTCCACGCTGCCCTCGGCCGGCATCGGCGCGCTGCTGGCGTTGCTGGCGGTGGGGGAGGACCTGTCGCTGGTGGCGCTGGTCGGCATCGTGCTGCTGATAGGTATCGTGAAGAAGAACGCGATCATGATGATCGACTTCGCGATCGACGCCGAGCGCAGCCGCGGCCTCACTCCGGAAGCGGCGATCGAGGAAGCCTGCCTGCTGCGTTTCCGGCCGATCATGATGACCACGATGTCCGCCCTGCTCGGAGCGCTGCCGCTGGTGATCGAGAGCGGCACCGGCTCCGAGTTGCGGTTTCCGCTTGGGGTGACCATCGTCGGCGGGCTGCTGCTCAGCCAGTTGCTGACGCTGTACACCACGCCGGCGATCTATCTGGCGTTGGAGCGGCTGCGGCTGGGCCGGGCGCCGGCGCCGTTGGCCCCGCCCCCGCTGGCCGCCGAGTAGCACGATGGGGTTCTCGGCGATCTTCATCCGCCGGCCCGTGGCCACCATCCTGCTGGCGATCGGCATCATGCTGGCCGGCATCACCGCCTATGGCTTCCTGCCGGTGGCGGCGCTGCCGAGCGTCGATATCCCGACCATCGTGGTGTTCGCCAGCCGCCCCGGCGCCGACCCGGAGACCATGGCCAACTCGATCGCGGCGCCCCTGGAGCGCCGGCTGGGCGAGATCGCCGGGGTGTCGGAGATTACCTCGGTCTCCTCGGTCGGTTCCACCAGCATCATCGTGCAGTTCGATATCAGTCGGCTGATCGACAGCGCCGCCAAGGACGTGCAGGCAGCGATCAATGCCGCCACCGCCGACCTGCCTTCCGACCTGCCCAGTCGGCCGTATTTCCGCAAATTCAACCCGGCCGCGGCGCCGATCATGACCCTGGCGCTGACCTCGGACACGCTGTCGATGGGCCAGGTCTACGATGTTGCCGACAGCATCCTGGCGCAGCGGCTGTCGCAGGTGGACGGCGTGGCGCAGGTAACGGTGAGCGGCGCCGAGAAGCCGGCGGTGCGAGTGCAGTTGAACCCGGCCGCGCTGGCCGCCGCCGGGCTCTCGTCGCAGAACGTGTTCACCGCGATCCGCAGCGCCAACGTGATGGGCGCCACCGGCGGCTTCGACGGGCCGCACCGCGCCGAGAGCATCGCGCTGAACGGCCAGATCAGCGAGGCCGCGCAATACGGCGCGCTGGTGCTGAAATCGGACAATGATTCGGTGGTGCGGCTGTCCGACGTGGCGAAGGTGGTGGACGGGGTGGCCAACAGCCGGCTGGCCGCCTGGCTGGGCAGCAAGCCGGCGATCCTGCTGGAGGTGAGCAAGACCTACGACGCCAACGTGATCGACACCGTCGACAAGGTGCGCGACATCTTGCCGCTGCTGCAATCCTGGATGCCGCCGGACGTGAAGATGACGGTGCTGGTGGACCGCACCAAGACCATCCGCGCCAGTGTGGATGACGTGCAGATCACGCTGGCGATCAGCATCGTGCTGGTGCTGCTGGTGGTGCTGCTGTTCATGCGCCGGGCGGTGCCGACCATCGCCGCCGGCGCCACGGTGCCGCTGTCCTTGGCCGGCACGGTGGGGGCGATGTGGCTGTGCGGCTATTCGCTGGACAATTTCTCGCTGATGGCGCTGACCATCTGCGTCGGCTTCGTGGTCGACGATGCGATCGTGATGATCGAGAACATCGTGCGGCATATGGAGATGGGCAAGCCGCCGTTGCAGGCGGCGTTCGAGGGCGCACGGCAGATCGGCTTCACGGTGATGTCGATCAGCCTGTCGTTGATCGCGGTGTTCATCCCGGTGCTGTTCATGGGCGGCGTGCTGGGCCGGCTGTTCAACGAGTTTGCCGTGACCTTGACCTTGGCGATCGCCATCTCGGCGGTGGTGTCGCTCACCTTGACGCCGATGGTCTGCGGCCGGTTCATGCGCGCCGACGCGATGGCGCCGCCCTCCGGCTGGTGGGGACGGGTGGATGCCGTGGTGGAGCGCGGGTTCGCCGCCTCGCAGCGCTTCTATGGCCGCAGCCTGGCGGTGGCGTTGCGGTTCCGGGTGTTCATGCTGCTGGTCACCATCGGCACCGTGGTGCTGACGGTCTGGCTCTACACGGTGATCCCGAAGGGGTTTTTGCCGCAGCAGGATACCGGGCTGATCCAGGGCAGCACGCTGGCCGACCCCGATACGTCGTTTGCCGCCATGGCGATCCGCCAGCGGGCGGTGGTGGATGTGCTGCTGAAGGACCCGGCGATCGCCGGCGTCGCCTCCATCATCGGCGTCAGCAGCGGCTTCTCCTCGCTCAATCGCGGCCGGCTGACCGTGGCGCTGAAGCCGCTCGGCGAGCGCGATGCCAGCGCCACGCAGATCATCGCCCGGTTGCGCCCGCAACTGGCGCGGGTCGGCGGTGTGCGCACGGTGCTGTATTCGGCGCAGGATCTGCGCGGCGGCGGCC
>DATJEA010000636.1:0-4637 GCA_035497095.1 Acetobacteraceae bacterium
CACGATCCTCGTCGCGAGCAAGGACTACGTCGCGCCCCGGTTCCACATGTTCTACGGGTTCGTCGCGTTCGTTGGGGCTGGGTGACCGGCTGGCTATCCCCGGATCAGCGCTGAGTGAGGGGGCGCGGATATCCGGCGATCGCAGGCAAGCAAGGCTGGGCTCTGCGCAGACCCGCCCATGTTTGCTGCCGCAGTCCGTGTCCCTCGTTCGAGGATGCCGTTACGGGCTGCCGGAGACCGACAGCGTCTGCCCGGTGATGAAGCCGGCATAGTCGGAGGCGAAGAACATCACCGCATGGGCGATATCCTCCGGCGTGCCGGCCCGGCGCAGCGCGGTGCGGCCGATCAGCTCGGCCTGCCTTTCCTGCGAGTAGGATTGCCATTGCCGCTCGTAATCCGGGCTGGTGCGCTGGAAGCCTGGGGCCACCGCGTTCACCGTGATGCCGAACGGGCCGAGCTCCTGACCGAGCTGCCGCGCCAGCCCGATCTCGCCGGCCTTGCCCGAGGCATAGGCCTGGATGCCGGTGAGCGAGGTGCGCAGGCCGGCGCCACTGGCGATGAACACGATCCGCCCGCGGCCGCGCGCCTTCATGCCCGGCACCACCGCCTGCGCGGTGAGGAAAGCGCCGGTCAGGTTGGCGTCGAGCACCGCCCGCCACTCGGCTTCCTTGACCTCCTCGATCGGCTTGGCACTCTGCCCCAGCACGCCGCCGGAGACATAGACCAGCACGTCCGGCGGCCGGCCGCTGGCTTCTGCCGCCGCTGCCACCCAGCCGTGCAGCGCGGCGCGGTCCAGCACGTCCACCACCCGGGTTGCCGCCGGCAGCTCGTGCAGGCCGTCCGCCAGCCGGTCGGCGGCGAACACATCGGCGCCGGCGGTATCGAAGCACCGCACGATGCCGCGGCCGATGCCGCGCGCGGCGCCGGCGATCAGCACGGTCTGGCCGGTGAAATCGATCTTCATGTGGCCTCTCCCGCACCGGGTCCGCCCAGCTTGCGCGACAGCGCCGCCGCTGCCGCCTGCACCGCGGTGATATAGGTCAGCCGATGCCGCTGCCAGCGCCAGGTCAGCGTGGCGAGATTGATCGTGGCCACTGCCCGCCCGTCGCGATCGAACACCGCGGCGGCGACACCGGCCGCACCTTCGACGAATTCGTCGGCGATTTCCGCAAAGCCCTGCCGGCGGGCCAGCGCGATCTGCGCCCGGATCGCCGCCGGATCGGTGCGGGTTGCTGGCGTGACGGGCCTGATCGGCAGCGCCAGGCACAGATCGACGCTGGCATCCGGCAGATGTGCCAGCAGCATGCGGCCCATGGCGGTGCAATAGGCGGGGCAATCCACCCCGCGCGGATCGTAGCGGACCGCAAGCGGGCTCGCCTGCTGGATCAGCGGCCGCACCCGGAAGCCGCTGAGCATGGCGCCGAGATTGACCGTCTCGCCGGTGCGGGTCACCAGCGCCTCCACCACCGGCCGGCCGAGTGCGGCTACCCGGCGCGGCAGGCCGCCGAGCCAATCGCCCTCCTCCAACCCGAACGGATGCGCCAGCGCGTAGCCCTCCGCCGCGTCGCGCGCCACGTAGCCGCGTGCGACCAGGGTGCGGAGCAGTGCCAGCGCGCTGCTTTTGGGGATGCCAAGTTCGGCGGTCACTTCGGCGAGGCCGAGCGGGCGGATGGCGCAGCCGAGCAGCTCCAGCAGGTCGAGCAGCCGGTCGGCGGATTTTACCACCTCCGGCGTCGGGGGGTGGCCGTTCGCGATGCTGAACGCCGTTTTCATGGGTGAACGCTAGGCGGCCGCGATGGCGGCCGTCAAGCCGGGCCTGATGTCGGCGCATTCCGGCGCGGGAGGTCTCCGGCAGGCGGGGGAGTCCGCCTGGCTTATGGGGGCGGCGGGTTGTTGACGGCGATTGCAGGCCGTTACCCTGGGTTGAGCAGGGCGACGACGCCGTCCAGTTGATCCAGCGAGCGATAGTGGATTCGGACAGATCCGCCTTTGCCGTCGAAGGTGATTTCGACTTTCAGGCCGAGGCGTTCGGAGAGATCGCGCTCCAGGGCAACGGTTTCCGGGTCCTTGGCGCGGGTGTCGGCGCGGTCGCGCGGGGCGGTCTGCGGGCGGGTCTGGCTGGCAACCAGCGCCTCGGTCTGGCGAACGTTTAGGCCGCGGGCGATGACGACCAGCGCGGCCTTTTCCGGCTCAGGGTGCGCCAGCAAGGCGCGGGCATGGCCGGCGGTCAGCGCGCCCTTTTTGAGTTCGCCCTGGACCGTGCGCGGGAGGTTCAGGAGGCGCATGGTGTTGGCGACGTGGCTGCGCGACTTGCCGACCGCATCGGCGAGGATTTCCTGGGTCATGCCGAATTCGTCCAGCAGGCGCCGGTAGCCCTCGGCCTCCTCGACGGCATTGAGGTCCTGGCGTTGCAGGTTCTCCACCAGGGCCGCCGCCATGGCTTCGGCGTCGGTCATGATACGGACGAGGACCGGGACGCTGTGCAGGTTCGCGGCCTGGGCCGCACGCCAGCGCCGCTCACCGGCGATGATTTCGAAGCGCTCGGGGTTGTTCGGGGACGGCCGGGCCAGCAGCGGCTGCAGGATGCCCCTGGCACGGATGGAGGTCACCAGATCGTTCAGGGCCTCGGGTTCGATCGCGCCTCGGGGCTGAAACGGGCCGGGCTCCAGGTGCTCGATGGCGATGCTGGTGACGCCGGCCGGCGGCGCGGCGGCGGGGCTGTCTCCGAGCAGGGCGGCGAGCCCGCGGCCGAGCCGGGGCTTCGCGTCTTTGGCGCTCATCGGGTGTTTACCACGCTGGATTCCTCTCGTTGCAGGAATTCCAGAGCCAGGCGTTGGTAGGCCTGGGCTCCGGGCGAGCGCGGATCATAGAGGATGACCGGCTTGCCGTGGCTCGGAGATTCGGAAATTCGGATATTCCTCGGGATCATCGTGTCGTAGACATGGGCGCCGAAGAAGCTGCGTGCGTCGGCGGCGACCAGGTCCGAGAGGTTATTGCGGCGGTCGAACATGGTCAGGACGATGCCGTGCAGCCGCAGCGCCGGGTTGAGCGCGGCCCTGACCCGCTCGATGGTGCGCATCGACTGGGTGACGCCTTCGAGCGCGAAGAACTCGCATTGCAACGGGATCATAACCGCGTCGGCGGCGACGAGGCCGTTGAGGGTGAGCAGCCCGAGGCTTGGCGGGCAGTCGATCACGATAAAGCGGTAGCCGCTGCCTGCACGCCCTTGGCGCAGCGCGTCTCGCAGGCGGAACTCGCGGTCCGGAAGCGAGACCAGCTCGATTTCCGCTCCGGCAAGGTCTGGCTCGGCGGCCACGACGTCCAGATTGGCGATCGAACTGGCGACCGGAACGCTGGCGCCGGGGGCGCTATCCAACAGCAGCGCGTAGGTGCCGAGCTTGCGGTCGGCGCTGGAGATGCCGAGTCCGGTTGATGCGTTGCCCTGCGGGTCCAGGTCGATCAGCAGAACGCGCGCGCCGGACGCCGCCAGCGCGGTCGCCAGGTTGATCGCGGTGGTGGTTTTACCGACGCCGCCTTTCTGGTTGGCGACCGCAAGCACGGTCGAGACGGGGTGCGGGACGGCGGACCGGCTGGGTTGGGATGGTTCACGTTCCAGGTCAGACACGTTGAATATCCCTGATGCGGAGGATGACGGCATCCGGATCACTCTGGCTCGGAATGCTTTCTGTGCGCATCTGCCACTGACGCGCGGCGGCAGTCAATTCGGCGGCGTGGGTCCGTCCCTTGGGGAACAGGCAGAGGCCGTCGGCCGCCAAGATCGGCGCTGCCCATTGCAGGAGAGTGGCCAGGGGGGCGAGGGCACGGGCGGTCACCAGCGGGGCGTTGCGGATGCCAAAGTCTTCGATGCGGCCCTGATGCACGACGCTGGGCGCGCCGGTGGCTCGCGCCGCCTCGCGGAGGAAGGCCGCCTTTCGTTGGTCGGCTTCGACCAGATGGAACGGGCGGCCGGTGGCGATGGACAGGACCAGGCCAGGGAATCCGGCGCCGGAGCCGAGGTCGACGGCGAACGCGAAGTCTGGTGGGAGGAGTGGGAGAAGATCCAGGGAATCGTCGATGTGCCGGGGCCACAGGCGCGCTTCGTCCCGCGGCGAGATGAGATTGATCGTGCGGTTCCATTTGAGCAGCAGCGCCGCATAGGTCTCCAGCCGGGCCAATGTTTCACGTGAAACACATGGCCGGGCGTCGCGCCCCTGTTTCACGTGAAACATGCGGATAGGCGCTGCTTGCGGAGATGGGCGGCAATGGCCGCCAGCGCGGCCGGGGTGATGCCCGGGACACGCGCAGCTGCGCCCAGCGATATCGGGCGTATGAGCGTGAGTTTCTCGCGGATCTCGGTGGACAGGCCGCCGATGCAACCGTAGTCCAGCGTTGCCTCGAGTGCTGCGTCTTCCTCGCGGCGAAAAGCGTGAATATCGGCCGCCTGCCGAGGCAAATAGCCGGCGTAGAGCGCTTCGGTTTCCATCTGGCTGCGCACGCGCGGGGGCAAGGCGGTGATCCACGGAACCGCCTTCGACAGGGCAGCGTTGGAAACGCCGGATTGGCCCAACAGTTCCATGACACTCCGCGGCTGCCTGCCCGCCTGTTCGGCAAGCCCGGCCTCACGCAGCGAGCTTGCG
>DATJEA010000637.1:0-1818 GCA_035497095.1 Acetobacteraceae bacterium
AATCGGGCACCGCGGCGGCGCCGGACGGGGTGGCGGCGGCGATATGCATGCGGGACTCCCCCAGTTAGGTATGCGTCATAACCATTGCTTTATCGATCAGGGTTGCCACACGCTGGCCATAATCGGCGAACCGCTGGTCGGTGGTCTGGCCGCGCAGGTAGCGGATGTAGATCTGCTGGATGATCACCGCCAGCTTGAACGCGGTGAACACCTGGTACCAGCCGATGCCGGACAGGTCCAAACCACTGGCCGCGGCATAACGGGCGATCGCCTCGGCGCGGGTCGGGAAGCCGGGATACCAGGTCGGCATCGCGGCGGCGGCGATCCAGGGCGGCGGGTCGGTGGGCTCGGCCCAGTAGTTCAGCAGGTAGCCGAGATCGAGCAGCGGGTCGCCGCGCGAGCACATATCCCAGTCCAGCACCGCGGTCGGCGTGGCCGGGTCGGCGGGGTCGAGCAGCAGATTGTCGAGCTTCCAGTCGTTATGCACGATGCCGGCGCCCTGCGGCTTGGGCAGGCCGCGGCGCAGCCAGGCGAGCAGGGGTTCGGTTTGCGGATACGGGTGGTCGAGCGCCGCCGCCCAGCGCTTCGCCCAGCCCTCCAACTGGCGCTGCACGAAGCCCTCCGGGCGGCCGAGATCGCCCAGCCCGACGGCTTCGGCATCGACGCGGTGCAGTTCCACCAGGCGGTCGATCAGCATGTCGCCGATGCGGCGGTTGAGGGCGGGTTGGCCGCGGTAGCGTTCCGGCATGTCGAGCAGGATGTTCAGGCCGCGGCGGCGCTCGGTGATGACGAAGATGGCGCCGATCAGGCTCTCGTCCTCGCATAATAGCAGGCTGCGCGGGGCCAGCTTGAAGGCCGGGTGCAGCCGGCTGAGGACGCGGTGCTCGCGCTTCATGTCGTGCGCGCCGGGCGGGATCGGGCCGAGCGGCGGGCGGCGCAATATGTATTCCTCGCCGTCGCCGAAGCGCAGCAGGTAGGTGAGGTTGGCGTGGCCGCCGGCGAAGCGGAAGGTGGTGAGCGGGCCTTCGGTTTTGGGCAGGTTGGCGCGCAGGAACGGTTCCAGCCGGGTGAGGTCGAGCCGTTCCTCGGTGGGGGGTGCCACCAGCGCGGCGCCGTCCTCGGCGTGCTCGTCGGCGGCGGAGCGTTCAGCGGGCATCGGCGCGGCTCCGGCATGGCGAACGGTTTTCGTTCGGCTGAAATCCCGTCCACCGCTGCTTCCGGCGATTGATCGGCGGCCGGGCGCGGCCCAGTTCGGCGGCAGCCGGCCGGCGGATGGCCGGGCAATCAGAGGGAGAATGATCATGAAACTGCAACGCATCCTGCCGCTCGCCGCCTGCCTGATCGCGCTGGGCATCGCGCCGGCGCTGGCGACCACCACGGCGAGCCAGACCGAGCAGGGCTCGGCGCGCTATACCAGCGCGCTCAACGCGTTCATGGCGCATGGCTGGCACGCGGTGACCGACATGCATATGAGCAACGGCAAGATCGTCGGCAGCGCGGTGAACAGCAAGGGCCAGGTGCATAGCGTGACCTTCGACCCCGGCAGCGGCAGCGTGAAGGCGAGCTGAGGCTGCTTTTTTGACCGATCGTATCGGTGCGAGGATCCGAACACCTCGCGCGGCCGACCTGTAGCAAGAAAGGTTCACCACGGAGACACAGAGACACGGAGAAGAAAGCAGAGAGCGCTTCTGCTCCCCTTGCTTCTCCGTGTCTCTGTGTCTCCGTGGTGAATCTTCTTTGGCGCGCGCCACCGCCAAGCCACGCTGCCGGCGCAGGAAAACGAATGAAAAGTTTTTTTGCTTCTTTTTGTTCACAAAA
>DATJEA010000638.1:0-2559 GCA_035497095.1 Acetobacteraceae bacterium
TCCAGGCAGTTGGCCCGCTCCTGCCAGGCCGGCAGCACCAGCCGCGCACCGGACAACTGCGCCGCCAGCGCATCGCCGGACAGCAGGCCGGCGGCCATGCTGGCCTGGATCAGCGGTTCCGGCGCCAGGCCGGCGCCGAGCTGCTCGGTCAGCGCGCAATATTCGCGCATCCCCAGCGCCGAGCCGCCATCCGCCTCGCCGATCAGCAGCCCCGGCCAGCCCATCTCGCACATCCTGGCCCACACCGCCCGGTCGAATCCCGGCGGCTGGAAGCGCAGCGCGCGGATGCGCCTGGTGTCGCCGCCGGGCGGTACGATCGCCGCCGCACTGTCGCGGATCAGGCGGACGCTTTCGTCGCGGTCATCGGCGGCGGCGCTCATGCCGGGAAGTGCAGCTCGGCTTCGGTGCGCGATTTCAGCAATGCGGCATCCACGCCCGGCGCCATGTCGATCACCGTGAAGCCTTGCGCGGTCACGTCGAATACGCCGAGATTGGTATAGACGCGCTTCACCGCGCCGACCGCGGTCAGCGGGTAGCCGCAGCGCTTCACCAGCTTCGGCCGGCCGTCCTTGGTGGTGTGGTCCATGATGATCCACAGCCGCTTGGCGCCGGCGGCGAGGTCCATCGCGCCGCCGACCGCCGGTGCGGTGTCGTTCTCGCTGGTCGCCCAGTTGGCGATGTCGCCGTTCTCCGCCACCTCGAACGCGCCGAGCACGCAGAGGTCGAGATGGCCGCCGCGGATCATCGCGAAGCTGTCGGCATGGTGCACGAAGGCGCCGCCGGTGCGCAGCGTGACGTGCTGCTTGCCGGCGTTGATCAGCCAGGGGTCGCGCTGGTCCTCGGGCGGGCGCGGACCCATGCCGAGCACGCCGTTCTCGGAGTGGAAGATCACCTCGCGCTCCAGCGGCACGTAGTCGGCGACCGTGGTCGGCATGCCGATGCCGAGATTGACATACCAGCCCTCGGGGATGTCCTGCGCCACGCGCTCGGCCATCTTCAGGCGATTCCAGGGCTGGACTTCGGTGGTGACGCTCATCTTGGTTTCCCCAAATGGATCAGAACGGCGGATTACCGTAGGGCACATGGATCACCCGGTCCACGAAGATGCCGGGGGTGATCACCTGCTCGGGGTCCAGTTGCCCGAGTTCGACGATATGCTGGCTCTGCACGATGCTGATATCGGCCGCCGTCGCCATCACCGGGTTGAAGTTGCGGCCGGAGCGCCTGAAGGTCAGGTTGCCCCAGCGATCGGCCTGCCAGGCCTCGACCAGCGCGATATCGCCGCGCAGCGCCTGCTCCAGGATCATCGGCCGGCCGTTGATGCTGCGGGCCTCCTTGCCCTCGGCCATCTTGGTGCCGACCCCGGTGGGGGTGAAGAACGCGCCCACCCCGGCGCCGGCGGCGCGGATGCGCTCGGCCAGCGTGCCCTGGGGGACGATTTCCAGTTCGATCTTGCCGGCGCGATACAACTCCTCGAACACCGTCGAGGTGGCGCTGCGCGGGAACGAGCAGATGATCTTGCGCACCCGCCCGGCCTCCATCAGCCCGGCCAGCCCGCCCTTGCCGCCGCCGGCATTGTTGGCGACCACCACCAGGTCCTTCACGCCGGTCTCGATCAGCGCCTCGACCAGGGCGCTCGGCTGGCCGACCGCGCCGAAGCCGCCAAGCAGCACGGTCATGCCGTCGCGCACGCCTTTCAGCGCCTCGGCCATGGTGGGGACGATCTTGTTGATCATGCGGGGATTGCCTCGCGGTTGCTGATGGGTGTTGACGCGGTGATCTCGATCACCGCATCGGCGGCGAAGGCGCCCTGGTTGGCGGGCATCGCGAAGACCGGGTTGAGGTCGATGCCGGCGAGGCTGGGGCCGGCCTGCTGCGCGAACACCGACAGCCTGGCCAGCATGGTGGCCAGCGCCTTGATATCGCAGGGCGGTCGGCCACGCGCGCCGAGCAATAGCGGAGCGGCGCGGATCGAGCGGATCATCGCCTCGGCCTCCACGATTCCGAACGGGCAGCGGCGGAACACCACGTCCTTGAGGATCTCCACGAAAATGCCGCCGAGCCCGAACATCGCCACCGGGCCGAAGACCGGGTCGCGGTGGATGCCGAGGATGCATTCCACCCCGCCGCTCAACTGGCGCGCCACCAGCACGCCTTGCAGCCGAGCGCCGGCCACCGCTGCACCGCGCTGCATCAGGGTGGCGAAACCGGCGCGCACCGCTGCTTCATCGGCCACATCGAGCAGCACGCCGCCGATCTCGGATTTATGCACGATATCCGGCGAGAGGATTTTCAACACCACCGGGAAGCCGAATTCCCGCGCCGCCGCCACCGCCTGCCCGGCATCGGCGCAGGCGCGTTCTGGCGCCGCCATGATGCCGGCCTGGCCGAGCAGGCGCTTGGCCTCGGCCTCGCTCGGCGTCGCATCCGGCAGCGCCACCTGTGGCACCAGCGGCGGCGTGCTGGCGGCCGTTGCGGCGAAGGCGTCACCGAACCGGCCCATCGCGTGGATCGCCACCGTGGCGCGGGTCGGGTCCTCGAACACCAGGAAGCCGTCGG
>DATJEA010000639.1:0-3478 GCA_035497095.1 Acetobacteraceae bacterium
GTCCTTACTTGCCTGCCTTGCGCAACTCGAGCTTGGCCAGCGCCGCGCTATGGACTTCGTCGGGGCCGTCGACGATGCGCATGACGCGGGCGCGGGCCCAGGCATAGGCGAGGTGGAATTGCTGGCTGACGCCGCCGCCGCCATGCACCTGGATGGCGCGGTCGAGCACGTTCAGCACCATGCGCGGGGCGACCACCTTGATCATGGCGATCTCGGCGCGGGCGGCCTTGTTGCCGACGCGGTCCATCATGTCGGCGGCTTTCAGGGTCAACAGGCGGGCCTGCTCGATTTCCATGCGGCTGTCGGCGATCCACTGCATGATCAGGCCCTGTTCGGCGAGCGGCTTGCCGAACGGGCGGCGAGTGCGGGCGCGGGCGCACATGGCTTCCAGCGCGCGTTCGGCGACGCCGATCTGGCGCATGCAGTGGTGGATGCGGCCCGGCCCGAGGCGGCCCTGGGCGATTTCGAAGCCCCTGCCCTCGCCGAGCAGGATATTGCTGGCGGGGACGCGGACATCCTTGAAATCGACCTCGCCGTGGCCGTGCGGGGCGTCGTCGTAGCCGAATACGGTGAGATGGCGCAGCACGGTGACGCCGGGGGTGGCCATCGGCACCAGGATCATTGATTGCTGCTGGTGTTTGGCGGCGCTGGGGTCGGTCTTGCCCATCACGATGAGGATTTGGCAGCGCGGGTCGTTGGCGCCGGAGGTCCACCATTTGCGCGCGTTGATGATGTAGTGGTCGCCGTCGCGCTCGATGCGGGCCTCGATGTTGGTGGCGTCGGACGAGGCGACGGCGGGCTCGGTCATCGCGAAGGCGGAGCGGATTTTGCCGTCGAGCAGCGGGGCGAGCCATTCGGCTTTTTGGGCTGGGTTGCCGTAGCGCAGCAGGGTTTCCATGTTGCCGGTGTCGGGCGCCGAGCAGTTGAACAGCTCGGGGGCGATGTGGCTGCGGCCCATCATTTCGCACAGCGGCGCGTATTCCAGGTTGGTCAGGCCGTCCTCGTGCTCGGCAGCCGGCAGGAACAGGTTCCATAGCCCGGCGTCGCGGGCCTTCTGCTTCAGGGTGGCCTGGATCGGCGGCGGCTGCCAGCGGGTGGGCGCGGCTGCGAGTTGGGCGTCGAACACCGATTCGTTGGGGTAGACGTGCTCGTCCATGAAGGCGCCGAGGCGGGCCTGGAGGGCGCGGACCTTGTCGGAATACTCGAAATTCATGGATCGGGCCTTCTTGGAGGGAACCAGGGAGCAGCCGGGATCATTTCACCGCAGGAACACCGGCGGATGGCGATGGCGCGGAGTGTAGCGCAGGCCGCTTGGTTGACCCAAGCGCGCGGCACAGCTCGCCGCGTGAGAGGTGGGTGCGTGTAATACTGAGTATAGGTCAGCGACTATGTCGAAAATATCGCATCACGTTTTTGGCATTTCGCGCCGATTGCTGGTTGTCTCAGATGAACTTACTGCACATGTAGTGTCCACGTTTGGCCTTTCGGTAAACGCTGTTCTATAACCGTGACAGGAGACTGCGCCGATGCCGATTCTTCTCTGGCTGTTGGGGATTCCCATTCCGATCATCATCCTGCTGATCCTGTTCTGGCATTGAGCGCGCAGATGTCAGAGCGCATCATCGATACGACGGTGGTAGTACCGCCGTATCGCACCGGCATCGCCTGGGGGCCTGTCCTGGGCGGCGCCGTGGTTGCCGTGGCGGTCACCGTGCTGCTGGGGGCGATCGGCTCCGGGTGGGGGCTGGCGTCGCTGTCGGTGTATGGCGACAATCCGTCCGCCACCACATTCACCGTGATCGCGGCGATCTGGCTGCTGATCATGCATTGGGTGGCGAGCTTTTTCGGCGGCTACCTGGCCGGGCGGCTGCGTGCCGGCTGGGGCGGGGTGCATGGCGATGAGGTGATGTTCCGCGATACCGCGGCCGGCTTTGTCGCCTGGGCGGCGGCAACGCTGTTCATCATCGGCCTGGTCGGCTCGGGCGCCGGTTCGGCGCTCAGCGGGCTCGGTCATGCGGCCAGTGCGATCGCCGGTTCGGCGGCCGGTGGAGCGGCGCATGCGGCGCAGGCCGAGATGGGCGGCGACGGCGCCTATATGGTCGATACGCTGTTCCGCAGCACGGCGCCGGACGGCAAGGAGACTCCCGCCGAGGCGCGTGCCGAGGCCGGGCGTATTCTGGCCACCGGGGCGGTCGGCGAGATCAGCAAGCCGGACCACGACTATCTGGTGCAGATGGTCGCGGCGCGCACCGGCATGGAGCCGGCCGAGGCCACCAAGCGGGTGGACGCGGTGATCGCCACCGAGCAGGAGGCCGTCGCGAAGGCGAAACAGGCGGCCGACGCGGCGCGCAAGGCGGCCGGCAGGCTGGCGCTGTTCACCGGGTTCTCGATGCTGGTGGGGGCGTTCATCGCCTGTGTCGCCGGGGCGGTCGGTGGGCGGCAGCGCGACGCCTACTGAGTGATTTGCTGGCGAGGGCGAGGGCCGGGGCGGTGCTCCGGCCCTTGTCATGTCTGGCGCGCGGTCGGTGGCTGGTCAGAACCGTCCGGGCATGTACAGACTCGCGGCGATGGCACGCTCCGACAACCGACCGCGCGAAGGGATACGTGGCCTGCTGGCCTCGGGCGATTTCCTGCGGCTATGGGCGATCGGCGGCACGGTGAACGCGATGCGCTGGGTGGAGATGCTGGCCGCGGCGCTGTTCACGCTGGATGTCACCGGCTCGGGCATGGATGTGGCGTTTGTTTCGGCCGCGCGCAGCCTGCCGCTGCTGTTTTTTGGCGCGCTGGCCGGGGTGCTGTCGGATTCGATCGATCGCAAGTCGATCCTGCTCGGCGGGCAGTTGCTCAGCGGCGCCTCGGCGGCGGCGGTCTGCGTGCTGGGGCTGCTGGGGGTGGCGACGGCCTGGCATGTCGGGATCGCGGCGTTCGTCAGCGGCAGCGTGTGGTCGACCGAGATGTCGACGCGGCGGCGGATGGTCGGCGAGTCGGCGGGGCCGGCCTATGTGTCGCGCGCGGTGGCGCTGGATAGCCTGACCAATGCCTGCACGCGCGGCGCCGGGCCGATCATCGGCAGCCTGGCCTATGCCTGGATGGGGCTGGCCGGCGCGTTCGCGATCAGCGGCACGGTGTATCTGCTGGCGGCCCTGCTGGTGCCGGGGCTGAAGCATAGCCAGGAGTCGGCAGCGTGCTCGTCATGATCAGCGTCGGCCTCATCCGGGTGCTGTTCGGCAACGCGCCGGTCGCCGAGTCCGCACAGTACACGGTCCAGACGCAGAGTCTCACCCAGGTCGCGTTCGTGCTGCTGCTGCTGCGTGCGTTCGCCAGCGGATGCAGCGCCCTGACCGGCGTGGAGGCGGTCGCCAACGGGGTCCCCGCGTTCCGCCGGCCCAAGGTCAAGAACGCTCAACGCACGCTCGCGCTGATGGGCGGCATCGCGGCGGTGCTGTTCAGCGGCGTGATGGCCATGGCGCTGATCAGC
>DATJEA010000640.1:0-2506 GCA_035497095.1 Acetobacteraceae bacterium
GCGATACATCTCGTCGCGCGAGCGGAACCGCCCGGCGGGAAATTTCTCCGGCACCCTGGTGATGAAATCCAGCGTCCGCACCCGCTTCTCGGCGGCGATGTAGCAGGTTGCCATCCCCATGCCGGCCAGCCCCGACATATACGGCTCCACCACGTTGAGCGCCGCCACGGTGGCCGCCGCGGCGTCGAACGCATTGCCGCCGCGCGCCAGCAATTTGGCGCCGGCCGCCACCGCCAGCGGATGCGCCGCCGCGACCATGCCGTGCATTGATGCGATGGTGGGGCGTTTACCGTTCATGCCAATCTCCTCCGCGCCGCCTTGCTGGCGAGCCTGCGCCGATCAGCCTGCCCTGGCCCGCCGCGCACTGCAAGCCGCCAGCCGGGCCGCGGCCAGCGCCGGGTCGGTCTGCGGCATGCTGACCGCAAGCCCAGGGCAGGAAGCTGTAAAGCCTTGCAGGATCACCGGATGCAGCGCCGCCGCCCGCCCCAGCAGCGCCACCGGCAACGGCCCCGCCCGCGCCACCAGTGCCTGCGCCAGCCGCGCCAACTCGGCCCCGGCGCCGCGCAGAATCGCCAGCGCCCCGGCATCCGCATCACCCGCCGCCGCCACCGCGCGCGCCAGTTGCGCCACGTTATTGCGCCCGTCGCGATAGACATGCGCCCGCACCGTATTCCAGTCGCGCGCCCCGATCGCGCCAAACAGCGCCGCCCCGAGCGGTCCGCCATCCTCGCCACCATCCACCCGCCGATACAACAGGTTGAGCCCCTCCCGCCCGATCCAGAATGCGCTGCCGCCGTCGTCGATCAGCATGCCCCGCCCGCCGACCCGGAGCATGCCGCCGTCACGCCCGACATGCAGCCCGACCGAACCGGTGCCGGCATACACCGCATGCCCCTCGCCGGGCCGGAATGCGGCGTGATAGCCGACCCACAGATCATCCTCGACGCGGATCGCAGTGCGCCGGATCGCAAGCCGTTCCGACAGAATATCAGCAGCTTCCGAAGCTTCCTTCGCGTCACCCGTCAGCCCGGTAATCCCCGCCACCGCGCCGTCGAACCCGACTCCGGCCAGCGGCGCCAGCGCCGCGACAAACCCGGCCCGCACCTCCGGCCGATACAGATGCCCGGACACCGGCGCCAACGCCCCCCGCCGCAGCAGCCCGCCATCCCCGTCGCACACCACAAACCTGGTCGCCGACCCGCCGGCATCCAGCCCGAGGAACCGGCCCGCTGCAGGCACCCCCGCCTCACCCCTTGGCGAGCCGCCGCTCGACCAACGTCGCAAACATCGCCGCCCCATACGGCGTCGCCTCGTCGTTATACGCATAGCCCGGATTATGCGGACTGGCGCCAGGCCCGTTGCCGACCTGGATATAGGCCCCCGGCACCTTCTCCATCATGAAGGCGAAATCCTCGCTCCCCATGCCCGGCGCCTTGTTCCGGTCGACGTTCTCGTCCCCCACCAGCACCGCCGCCGCATCGGCGATCTGGTCGGTATGCGCGTCATCATTGATCAGCGGCGCGAAGATCGTGCGGAAATTCACCTCCGCCGTCGCCCCGAACCCCTCCGCCACCCCCTTGGCGATCCGCCGCATGCCCTCCTCCATCTGCGCCATCACCTCGCGGCGAAACGCGCGGCAGGTGCCGGACAGCACCGCGGTCTGCGGGATCACGTTATAAGCGTCGCCACTGACGATCTTGGTCACACTCAGCACCGCCGCATCCGCCGGCGGCACATTGCGCGCCACGATCGATTGCAAGGCGGTCGCGATATGGCAGCCGGTCAACAGCGGATCGATGCTCCCCTCCGGCCGCGCCCCATGCGCCCCCCGCCCGGTGATGGTGATATCAAAGAACGCCCCACCCGCTGCCGACGCCCCCTTGGCGATGCTGAACTTGCCGACATCGAGCCCGCTGCGGTTATGCAGCGCGTAGATCGACTCGCAGGGAAACCGCTCGAACAGCCTGTCCTCCAGCATCGCCAGCGCCCCGCCCATCCCTTCCTCGCCAGGCTGGAAGATGAAGTTCACCGTGCCGTTGAAATCGCCATGCTCGGCCAGATACCGCGCCGTGCCGAGCAGGATGGTGGTATGCCCGTCATGGCCGCAGGCATGCATCCGCCCCGGGTTGCGGCTGCTCCACGCCAGATTGGTCTCTTCATCCATCGGCAGCGCGTCCATATCGGCGCGCAGCCCGATCGCCGGCCCGCCGCTGCCCTTGCGCAACACGCCCACCACGCCGGTCTTGCCGACCCCGGTATGCACCTCGATGCCCCAGGATTTCAGCTTCTCGGCGACGATGCCGGCCGTCCGCACCTCCTCCAGCCCAAGCTCCGGATGCGCGTGCAGGTCACGCCGGATGGCGGTCAACTCGTCGGCATAGCTGCGAATGGTCTCAATGGCGGACATGATTTTCTCCCTTGCGACGCGAGTATGGCAGCGCCGGACCGACCGGCAAGATGGGGGTCATCTGAACACCGCCGGCGGCTCCGCCACCCGCGCCCACAG
>DATJEA010000641.1:0-22709 GCA_035497095.1 Acetobacteraceae bacterium
CCAACGGCCCCGGCGATCCGGAGGCGACCGGCGCCTATGCGGTGCCGGCGATCCAGGGGCTGCTGGAGGCCGGCATGCCGATCTTCGGCATCTGCCTCGGCCACCAGTTGCTGGCGATCGCACTCGGCGCCCGCACCTACAAGATGGAGCGCGGGCATCGCGGCGCCAACCAGCCGGTGCAGGACCTGGTGACCGGCAAGGTGGAGATCACCAGCCAGAACCACGGCTTCGCGGTGGACAATGCCAGCCTGCCGGACGGCGTCAGCGTGACCCATAAGAGCCTGTTCGACGGCAGCAACGAGGGCATCGCCTGCCCGGCCAAACGCTGCTTCAGCGTGCAGTACCATCCGGAGGCGACGCCTGGGCCGTCGGACAGTCATTACCTGTTCCGCCGGTTCATCGAGCTGATCGAGCGGCAGGGTTGAGGTGGATATCGGCGCCCTGCTGCTGCGGACCGGGCTTACCGCGACGATCGATGAGCCGAGTGCCGAGGCGGCGTATGAGCATTTTCGCGCGCTCGCCGGCGGGATGTTGGAAGCCGAGGCGTTTCATGACGCCGTCGCCGCCTGCGTTCGCCAGGGGCTGATCCGCGAGCCGCTGCGGCTGGACGAGCAGAGCCTGCATTGCCATTGGCGCCTGGTGCTCACCGCCGAAGGTGTGGCCCGCGCCCGAACCGGGATTGGAAGATAACATGCCGAAGCGGACAGACATCCTCTCGATCATGATCATCGGCGCCGGGCCGATCGTGATCGGCCAGGCCTGCGAGTTCGATTATTCCGGCGCCCAGGCCTGCAAGGCGCTGAAGGCCGAGGGCTATCGGGTGATCCTGGTGAACTCCAAGCCGGCCACCATCATGACCGACCCGGATCTGGCCGACGCCACCTATGTCGAGCCGATCACGCCGGAGTTCGTCGAGAAGATCATCGCCCGCGAGAAGCCGGACGCGCTGCTGCCGACGATGGGCGGGCAGACCGCGCTCAATACCGCGATGAGCCTGGCCGCCTCGGGGGTGCTGGAGAAATACGGCGTCGAGTTGATCGGCGCCAAGGCCGAGGTGATCGACCGGGCCGAGGATCGGCTGAAATTCCGTGACGCGATGAGCGAGATCGGCATCGAGAGCCCGCGCAGTTCGATCGCGCACACGCTGGCCGAGGCGCGCCAGGCGCTGGCGCTGGTCGGGCTGCCGGCGGTGATCCGGCCGAGTTTCACGCTCGGCGGCACCGGCGGCGGCATCGCCTATAACCGCGAGGAATTCGAGCAGATCGTCAGCGGCGGGCTGGACGCCTCGCCGACCAGCGAGGTGCTGATCGAGGAATCCGTGCTGGGCTGGAAGGAATACGAGATGGAGGTGGTCCGCGACAGCGCGGATAACTGCATCATCGTCTGCTCGATCGAGAACGTCGACCCGATGGGGGTGCACACCGGCGACAGCGTGACGGTGGCCCCTGCCCTCACCCTGACCGACCGTGAATACCAGATGATGCGCGACGCCTCGATTGCCTGCCTGCGTAAGATCGGCGTCGATACCGGCGGCTCGAACGTGCAGTTCGCGGTCAATCCGGCCGATGGGCGGCTGCTGGTGATCGAGATGAATCCGCGGGTATCGCGGTCCTCGGCACTGGCGTCGAAGGCCACCGGCTTCCCGATCGCCAAGATCGCCGCCAAGCTGGCGGTCGGCTATACGCTCGACGAGTTGGCCAACGACATCACGCGGGTGACGCCGGCCAGCTTCGAGCCGAGCATCGACTACGTGGTGGTGAAAATCCCGCGCTTCACCTTCGAGAAATTCCCCGGCACGCCGGCGATGCTGACCACCAGCATGAAGTCGGTCGGCGAGGCGATGGCGATCGGGCGCAGCTTCGCGGAAGCCCTGCAGAAGGGGCTGCGCAGCATGGAGACCGGGTTCGACGGGCTGGACGCCATTGAGCCGCCGGGCGACGGCACGCGGGATGCGTTCCGCGCGGCATTGTCGCAGCCCAAGCCGGACCGGCTGCTGATGGCGGCGCAGGCGCTGCGGGCCGGGCTGTCGGTGGAGGAGATTCACGACGCCTGCAAGTTCGACCCGTGGTTCCTGCGCGAGTTGGAGAAGATCGTCGAGGCCGAGCGCGAGGTGGCCGGTGGCCTGCCGCAGGAGGCGGGCGCGCTGCGGCGGCTGAAGGCGCTGGGCTTCTCGGACCTCACGCTGGGCCGGCTGGCCGGGGTGCCGGCGGCCGAGGTGGCGGCGCTGCGGGCCAGGCTGGGCGTGCAGCCGGTGTATAAACGCATCGATACCTGCGCCGGCGAGTTCGCCTCCGCCACGCCATATATGTATTCCACCTTCGAGGGTGGTTACGGCGCGCCGGTGTGCGAGGCGGACCCGAGCGCGCGGCAGAAGATCATCATCCTCGGCGGCGGGCCGAACCGCATCGGCCAGGGCATCGAGTTCGACTATTGCTGCGTGCACGCCGCCTACGCGCTGAAGGAGGCCGGGTTCGAGACCATCATGGTCAACTGCAACCCGGAAACCGTCAGCACCGACTACGACACTTCCGACCGGCTGTATTTCGAGCCGCTGACCGCCGAGGACGTGATCGCGCTGGTGCGGCTGGAGCAGAGCCGCGGCACCGTGCTGGGCTGCATCGTGCAGTATGGCGGGCAGACGCCGCTGAAGCTGAGCCAGGCGCTGGCCAAGGCCGGCATCCCGATCCTCGGGACCTCGGCCGACGCGATCGACATCGCCGAGGACCGCGAGCGGTTCCAGCATCTGCTGCACAAACTGGGCCTGCGCCAGCCGGAGAATGGCATCGCGCGCTCGGTCGAGGAGGCCGAGACGATCACTGAGCGGATCGGCTTCCCGGTGGTGATCCGGCCCAGCTACGTGCTGGGCGGCAGGGCGATGGAGATCGTGTTCGACCGTAACGGGCTGCATCGTTACATGCGTGAGGCGGTGCGGGTGTCCGGCAGCAATCCGGTGCTGATCGACCGCTATCTGAACGATGCGATCGAGGTGGATGTGGACTGCATCTGCGACGGCCACGACGTGTATGTGGCCGGCGTAATGGAGCATATCGAGGAGGCCGGCATTCACTCCGGCGATAGTGCCTGCGCGCTGCCGCCCTACACGCTGTCGCCGGCCACGGTGACCGAGTTGAAGGCGGAGACCGCGGCGATGGCCAAGGCGCTCGGCGTGGTCGGGCTGATGAACGTGCAGTATGCCATCAAGGACGACGAGATCTTCGTGCTGGAGGTGAACCCGCGGGCTGCGCGCACCGTGCCGTTCGTCGCCAAGGCGACCGGAGTGGCGGTGGCCAAGATCGGCGCCCGGGTGATGGCCGGCGCCAGGCTCGCCGAGTTCAAGCTCGACGATGACAGCATCGCGCCGCATGTGGCGGTGAAGGAGGCGGTGTTCCCGTTCAACCGCTTCCCGGAGGTGGACACCATTCTGGGACCGGAGATGAAATCCACCGGCGAGGTGATGGGGCTGGATTCCAGCTTCGAGCGCGCCTTCGCCAAGAGCCAGCTCGGGGCGGGGGTGCGGCTGCCGCTGTCCGGCCGGGTGTTCCTCTCGGTGCGCGACGGCGACAAGGCGGCGGCGGTGGCGGTGGCTCGGCGGCTGATCGAGGGCGGCTTCTCGATCAGCGCCACGCGCGGCACCGCGACCAGGCTGCGCGAGGCCGGGCTGGCGGCCGATGTGATCAACAAGGTGCTGGAAGGGCGACCGCATTGTGTGGATGCGATCCGTTCCGGCGAGGTGCAGATGGTGATCAACACCGCGCTGGGCGCGCAGTCGGTGACCGACAGCTTCGACATCCGGCGCAGCGCGCTGACGCATGGCGTGCCGCATTACACCACCATCGCCGGCGCCAGGGCTGCGGCGCATGCCATCATGGCGCTGAAATCGGGAACACTTGAAGTCGCGCCGCTACAGTCCTACTTTCGTGGTTCGTTCTGAGGCATCGTCGCGGCAGGGTCCCAACCTTGCCGCGTCGCGTGCGTTTGCGGAACGGGATGGCGGGCGTAGCACTTCGGCCCGCCTTCGCTCTTGCTGATTGGTTGCGGCACTCCCAAAATCACCACCAGAAACCAGCCCGAGGTTCCCGACGTGCAGAAGTTTCCGATGACCGCCCCCGGCCTGCTCCGGTTGGAAGATGAGCTGCGAACGCTGAAAACAATCGAGCGGCCGGCGGTGATCCGCGCCATCGCCGAGGCGCGCAGCCACGGCGATCTCAGCGAGAACGCCGAATATGATGCGGCGCGGGACCGGCAGAGCTTCGTCGAGGGGCGGATCGCCGAATTGGAGGAGGTTACCTCGGCCGCCGAGGTGATCGACCCGACGGCGCTGAACGGCGAGCATGTGATGTTCGGCGCGCATGTGCATCTGGTGGACGAGGAAACCGACAAGGAAATGACCTATCAGATCGTCGGCGTCTACGAGGCCGACATCAAGGCGGCGCGGCTGTCGATCTCCTCGCCGCTGGCCAAGGCGCTGATCGGCAAGCGGGTGGGCGAGACGGTCTCGGTGCCCGCACCCGGCGGCGATCGCAGTTACGAGATCCTGTCGGTCAAGTTCGGCTGATATCCGGCATATGGCGATGATCACCTTGGCCGATGTGCGGGCGGCCGCCGCGCGCATCGAAGGACGGGTTCTGCGCACGCCGGCGATCCGCTGCGACGCGATTTCGCGCGCCACCGGCGCCGAGGTGACGCTGAAGCTGGAGAATTTACAGGCCACCGGCGCGTTCAAGGAGCGCGGTGCGGCCAATCGGCTGGCGCTGCTGAGCGAGGCGGAGCGCAAGGCCGGGGTGATCGCGATGTCGGCCGGCAATCATGCCCAGGCGGTGGCGCGGCATGCCAGCCTGCTCGGCATCAAGGCGGTGATCGTGATGCCGAAGCACACGCCCTCGACCAAGGTGACCCGCACCGCCGGCTGGGGTGCGCGGGTAGTGCTGCACGGCGACACGCTGGCCGAGTCGGCCGAGCACGCGCATGTGCTGGCCGAGGCCGAGGGGCTGGTGTTCGTGCATCCGTACGACGACCCCGGCGTGATGGCCGGCCAGGGCACGCTGGCGTTGGAATTGCTGGAGGACGCGCCGGAACTCGACACGCTGGTGATCCCGGTCGGCGGCGGCGGCATGCTGGCCGGCTGCGCGGTGGCGGCGACCGCGATCAAGCCTGGCATTCAGGTGATCGGCGTGGAAGTGGCGGCCTACGCGCCGCTGGCGCAGCGGCTGGCCGGGCAGCCGGTGTCGGTCGGCGGCGCCACCATCGCCGAGGGCATCGCGGTGCGCGACATCGGCGAAATTCCGCTGGCGGCGATCCGCGCCCATGTCGCCGATGTGCTGGTGGTGCCGGAGCGCGCGGTGGAGCAGGCGATCGCACTGCTGAGCGAGGGCGCCAAACAGGTGGCCGAGGGTGCCGGGGCGGCCGGCATCGCGGCGCTGCTGGCATTCCCCGACCGGTTCGCCGGCCGCCGCGTCGGCACGCCGATCTGCGGCGGCAATATCGACCCGCGGGCGCTGGCCAACGTGCTGCTGCGCAATCTGCTGCGCGATGGCCGGCTGGTGCGGCTGGTGCTGGAAATCCCCGACCGGCCGGGGGTGCTGGCCGATATCGCCGGGCGGATCGGCGGCGCCGGCGGTAATATCATCGACGTATCGCACCACCGGCTGTTCGCCTCGCCGAGCGTGCAGACGGCGCAGCTTGAAGTGATGTTCGAGGCGCGCGACAGCGGGCACGGCGCGGAGATCGTCCGGACGCTGGAGGAAATCTATACCGTCAGGCGCATCTAGCCCCCCGCTTATCAGGGCACGGCGCCTCTGGCGCCGGACGTCGCGGCAGGGCACTCTGCGTCCGGGACCGACGGAGATGCCGCCTTGACGTTTTCCATGCTGGGAAGCTGCGCCCGCACCGGCCAGTTCGGCGCGGTGGTCACCACCTCGGCAATCGCGGTCGGCACACGCTGCCCGTTCGCGCGCGCCGGCGTCGGTGCGGCGCTGACCCAGCATCGCACCGACCCGCGACTTGGCCCGGCGCTGCTCGACCTGCTGGCCGGCGGCGCGACGGCGGCGCAGGCCATGGCGCAACTGGTCGCCGCCACGCCGGACCGCGACTGGCGGCAACTGGCGCTGATTGACCGCCACGGCGGCACCGCGATCTTCACCGGCGCCAATGTCCGCGCCACCGTCTCGGTGGCCGAAGCCGCCGATTGCGCGGCGCTGGGCAACATATTGCGCAATGACCGGGTGGCGCCGGCGATGGTCGCCAGCTTCACCGCCGATGCCGCGCGGCCGCTGGCCGAGCGCCTGGTGCGCGCCATCCTGGCCGGCGATGCGGCCGGCGGCGAAACCGCCTCAATCCAATCCGCCGCCCTGCTGGTGGTGGACCGCGAGCGCTTCCCCTACGTTGACCTGCGGGTGGACGATCATGCGGCGCCGCTCATCGAACTGGCCCGGCTCTGGACGCTCTACGCGCCGCTGGCCGAGGATTACGTGCTGCGCGCCACCGCCCCCGCCCAGGCCGCGCCCTATGTGCCGCCGCCGCCACGAAGCTGATCCCGCCCGGAGGACCCCATGCAGGCCAACACCACCCCTGAGGATTTCGCCGCCCTGATCCGCCGCGCCGGCATCACGCTGAGCGCGGCGCAAACCGCCGAGGCCTATGCCGGCTGGGCCTATATCGAGCAGATGCTGGTCCGGCTGCGCAGCCCCTCGCCGCGCCCGCGCGAGGCCGAACCGGCGCATATCTTCGTGCCCCAGGCGCCCGCACCGGAGGCCGGCCGATGACCCCATTCCCGAGCATCGCCGAAGCCGCCCGCCAGCTTGCCAGCAAGGCGATCTCGCCGGTGGAACTCACCCGGCATTGTCTGGACCGGATCGGCAAACTCGATCCGGCGATCAACGCCTTCCTGCTGCAAACGCCGGAGCGCGCGCTGGCCGACGCCAAGGCCGCCGAGGCCCGCTTCATGAAGGGCGCCAGCCTGGGGCCGCTCGACGGCATCCCGATCGCCCATAAGGACCTCTACAACACCGCCGGCATCCGTACCACCGCGCACTCCCGCCTGCTGGCCGACAACGTGCCGACCGAAGACGCCACCACCGTCGCCAAGCTCGCGGCGGCTGGCACGGTCATGCTGGGCAAGCTCGCCACCCATGAATTCGCCATCGGCGGCCCCGGCTTCGACCTGGCCTGGCCGCCGGCGCGCAATCCGTGGAACCGCGAGCACGTCACCTCCGGCTCCTCGTCGGGCACCGGCGCCGCGGTTGCCGCCGGGATGATCCTGGGCGGCACCGGCTCGGACACCGGCGGCTCGATTCGTGGCCCGGCGGCGTTCTGCGGCGTCGCCGGCATCAAGCCGACCTATGGCAGGTGCAGCCGCGCCGGCGTGCTGCCGCTGACCTACTCGATGGACCATACCGGTCCGCTGGCCTGGACCGTGGAAGACTGCGCGCTGTTGCTGCAGGAGATGGCCGGCCACGACCCGGCCGACCCGGCCAGCGCCGACCGCCCGGTGCCGAGCTTTACCGCCGACCTCAGGAAAGGCGTCGCCGGCCTGCGCATCGGCCTGGTGCGGCATTTCCATGAGACCGACCAGAAGGTGAACCCCGCCGTGCAGACGGCGATCGATCAGGCGGTGGCGCTGTATCGCGCCCAGGGTGCTGAAATCCGCGAGGTGACACTGCCGTCGCTGTTCGAGTTCCAGGCCTGCGGCTTCCTGATTCTGGTCACCGAGGCGTTCGCGCTGCATGAGCCGTGGATGCAGACCCGCCGCTCCGAATACGGCAGGCTGATGCTCGGCCGGATGACCTATGGCGCGCTCATCTCCGGCGCCGACTACGTGCAGGCGCTGCGCCGGCGGCGGGAACTCTGCACCGCCGTCACCACCGCGATGGCCGATCTCGACCTGCTGCTGACCGCCGGCGCCGCCACCGAGGCGCCGCCGTTCGAGCCCGAACCGACCGGCCCCGAACTGGACAAGCCCGGCTTCACCTTCCCGTTCAACGTCACCGGCCAGCCGGCGATGACCATCTGCGGCGGCTTCGGCGAAGGCGGCCTGCCGGTCGGCATCCAACTGGCGGCCAAGCCGTTCGAGGAGGCGCTGCTGCTGCGCGCCTGCCACGCCTACGAGGCGGCGACCGACTGGCGCGGCCGCCGCCCGGCGATGGCGCAGGGCTAGCGCGCCATGGCCAGCGTGGCACTCGGCAAAGCCATCCGGCACGAATGGCGGCTCGACCCGGACTACGTCACCGTCAATCACGGCTCGTTCGGCGCCACCCCGCTCGCGGTGCTGGCCGCCCAGGACGAATGGCGCCGCGCGATGGAGGCGCAACCCAGCCGGTTCATGCGCAGCGTGCTGCCGGATGCATTGCGCGACGCGGCGGCCGGGCTGGCGCGGTTCCTTGGCGCCGAGGGCGAGGACCTCGCCTTCGTGCCGAACGCCACCGCCGGCTGCAACGCCGTGCTGCGCTCCATCCGGTTCCGGCCGGGCGACGAAATCCTGGCGCTGAGCCATGTCTACGGCGCGGTCGGCAACACCATCCGCTACGTCGCCAGCCGCACCGGCGCGGTGATGGTCGAGGCCGCCCTGCCCTTCCCGCGCCCGGATGACGACGCGATCCTGGCCGGCATCCAGGCGGCACTCACCCCGCGCACCAGGCTGGCGGTGATCGACCACATCACCTCCTCCAGTGCGGTGGTGCTGCCGCTCGCCCGCATCGTCGCCGCCTGCCATGCCGCCGGCGTGCCGGTCCTGGTGGATGGCGCGCACGGGCCGGGGCAGGTGGACCTCGATCTCGCCACCCTGAACGCTGACTGGTACGCCGGCAATTGCCATAAATGGCTGGCCGCAGCCAAAGGCTGCGCCTTCCTGTGGGCCCGGCGCGACCGCCAGCGCGACCTGCACCCCTCGGTGATCTCGCACGGCTATAACCAGGGATTCGCGGCCGAGTTCGACTGGACCGGCACCTGGGACCCCAGCGCCTATCTCTCGGTCACCGCGGCGCTGGAGTTCCACACCCGGCTCGGCGGCCCGGCGCTGCGGGCGCGCAACGCGGCACTGGCGTTTGCCGCCGGCAATCTGGTCGCCTCCCGGCTGGGCAGCGAAACCGGCACCGGCAACGCGCCCTCCGCTGCGATGGCGATGGTCCGCCTGCCCGGCGCCGCCCCGGCCGACGCCACCGCGCTGCGCGACCGGCTGCTCGCCGCCGGCACCGACGTGCCGCTGCACTGCCACGGCGAGGACGTCTGGCTGCGCCTGTCCGCCTACGCCTACAACGAGATCGACGACTACGCCCGCCTCGCCGACATCGTGCACAGCGTCGCCGCGCCGTGACAGCCGGGACCGGCCGCGATATCGTCAGCCCAAGGAAACGCGCCAGAAGGCCACAGCATGTTGACCATCCGCCCCGCCGACCCGGCCCGCCCCGATTTCGTCGCCGAGGTCTCCGGCATCGACCTCCGCCAGCCGATCACCCCGGCCGAGGTGCGGCAGATCGACGCCGGCATGGCGCAGTATGCCGTGCTGGTGTTCCGCAACCAGCCGATCGACGACGACCAGCAACTGGCCTTCACCCGCCATTTCGGCCCGCTGGAGACCGCCACCGGCGACATCGCCCAGGGCGCCGAGCGCCGGCTGCGGATGGAGATCAACGACATCTCCAACCTCGACAAGAACAACGCCGTGCTCGCCCGCGATGACCGCAAGCGGCTGTTCGCGCTCGGCAACATGCTCTGGCACTCCGACAGTTCGTTCAAGCCGACGCCGGCGAAATACTCGCTGCTCTCCGCCCGCATCCTGCCCGACCGCGACGGCAACACCCAATTCGCCGACATGCGCGCCGCCTGGGACACGCTGGACGGCGAGACGCAGGCGCTGGTGCGCGACCTGGTCTGCGAGCACAGCCAGATCTTCTCGCGCGGCCTGCTCGGCTTCGGCGATTTCACCGAGGACGAGATCGACAAATTCGCCCCGGTGCCGCAGCGCCTGGTCCGCCGCCACCCCGAGAGCGGCCGGCTGTCGCTGTTCCTGTCCGCCCATGCCGGCACCATTCTCGGCTGGCCGACGCCCGAGGCCCGCGCCCTGCTGCGCGACCTCACCGAGCACGCCACCGAGCGCGAGCGGGTACATTCGCATGTCTGGCAGCCGCACGACCTGGTGATCTGGGACAACCGCGTCACCATGCACCGCGCCCGCCGCTTCCCCGCCGACCAGGTGCGCGACCTGCGCCGCACCACCATCGCCGACAGCGCGCCGACGCTGCAGCAAGCCGCCTGAAAAGGAACCCGAGATGCCGCAATCGCCGCGCTGGACCCGCCGCCCCGAAGGCTCCACCTGGGGCGACTGGGGGCCGGACGACCAGCTCGGCCGGCTCAACCTGCTGACGCCGGAGAAGGTGCTGCAAGGCATCGCCGAGGTGAAGACCGGCCGCACCTTCTGCCTCTCGCTGCCGCTCGACTATCCGGGCGGCGCCGTGCTCAACCCGCGCCGCACGCCGCCGGAACTGATGCCCACGGTGCGCGAAGGCCGGCCCAACATGGCGGTGCCGCTGCGCTGCTACGACCCCACCGCACTCGACGTGATCTGCGACGACCGGGTGCTGCTCACCCTGCAATACTCCACCCAATGGGACAGCCTGGCCCATGTCGGCCAGATGTTCGATGTCGACGGGGACGGCAAACCCAAAGACGTGTTCTACAACGGCTGGCGCGCCGGCCCCGACATCGCCGGCCCCTTCACCTATGCCGGCACCGAGCAGCGCCCCAACCCCGTCCCGCCCGGTGCGCATAAACTCGGTGTGGAGAACATGGCCGCCGCCTGCATCCAGGGCCGCGCGGTGATGATCGACCTCGAGGCGCATTTCGGCCTCACCGGCCATATCGTCGGCTACGACGATCTGATGATGGTGCTGGACAAGGACCGCGTCACGATCGAACCCGGCGACATGGTCTGCCTGCGCACCGGTTTCGCCGAGATGCTGCTCGGCATGAACAAACAGCCTGATGCGCGCAAGCTGTTCGCCACCGCCTCGACACTGGATGGCCGCGACCCGAAGCTGCTGCAATGGATCACCGATAGCGGCCTGGTCAGCCTGATCGCCGACAACTACGCGGTGGAAGCCCACCCGGCACGCGCCTGCACCGAGGATTTCTGCGCCACCCTGCCGCTGCACGCGCACTGCCTGTTCAAGCTCGGCGTCAACCTCGGCGAGATGTGGCAACTGCACGAACTGGCCAACTGGCTGCGCGCCAACGGCCGCTCCCGCTTCCTGCTCACCGCGCCGCCGCTGCGGCTGCCGGGGGCGGTGGGATCGCCAGCTAATGCGATTGGCACGGTTTAACTCAAGAAAGAACGGGGCGCTGCCCCGCACCCCGCCAGGGGCCGAGCCCCTGGACCTCCTGACTCAATGGCCTAGCATTTGGGACAGGAAGGCTTGGGTTCTCTCGTGTTTGGGGGCGGTGAAGAAAGTCTCCGGATCGGCCTGTTCCAGGATCTGGCCTTCGTTGATGAACACCACCCGGTCGGCAATCTTGCGCGCGAAGCCCATCTCGTGGGTGACGCAGATCATCGTCATCCCCTCGCTGGCCAAATCGAACATCACGTCCAGCACCTCGCTGACCACCTCCGGGTCCAGCGCCGAGGTCGGCTCGTCGAACAGCATCAGGCGCGGCTTCATGCACAGCGCCCGGGCGATCGCCACCCGCTGCTGCTGGCCACCGGAAAGTTGCCCGGGAAACTTGTCCGCCTGATCCTGCACCCGCACCCGCTGCAACAGCGCCAGCGCCTCGGCCTCCGCCTGCGCGCGCGGCAGCTTGCGCACGATCATCGGCGCCAGCGTGCAGTTCTCCAGCACCGTCAGATGCGGGAACAGGTTGAACGACTGGAACACCATGCCGACCTCGCGGCGGATCGTATCGACATTGCCGGGCGTGTCGTCCAGCGTCACCCCGTCCACTACGATGCTGCCGGCGCCTGACCGCTCCAGCCGGTTGATGCAGCGGATCAGCGTCGATTTGCCCGAGCCGGACGGCCCACAGATCACGATCCGCTCGCCCAGCGCCACCGACAGGTCGACATCCTTCAGCGCCTGATAGGCGCCATACCATTTGCCCAGGCCCTCGATCCGCACCACCTCGCGCCCCGGTTCATCGCTGGCCGCACCAGACTCGGCCGGCGCCGCGGCCGCCACTACAGAGTGTTGCCGCCGCCGGCGCCGCCGCGGCCTGCCGATTTTGAACGTCGCCTCGGTCCATTGCACCAGCCAGGCGGCTGGGTAGCTGATCGCCAGGTAGATGATCGCGACCAGCGTGAAGATCTCGAAATGCTTGTAGGTGGTCGCCGCCAGCAACTGCCCGGCGCGCATCAGCTCGTTGAGCGCGATCACCGAGACCAGCGCCGAATCCTTGAACAGCGCGATGAAGTAGTTGCCCGCCGCCGGGATCACGATGCGGATCGCCTGCGGCAGCACGATGCGTGTCATCGTCTCGCGCCCCGGCAGCCCCAGCGACCACGCCGCCTCGCGCTGCCCGCCCGGCACCGCCTCGATCCCGGAGCGGAACACCTCGCTGAGATAGGCGGCGTAGTTGAGGCTGAGCGCGATGACACCGGCGGTGAACGAATCCAGCTCGATCCCGGCCAGCGGCAGCACGTAATAGATGTAGAAGATCTGCAACAGCAGCGGCGTGCCGCGCATCAGGTCGACGAAGAACGTCGCCGGCCAGGACAGCGGCCGGAACCGGACGGTGCGCACGATCGCGATCAACAGCCCGAGCACCATCGCGATGGCGATCGAGATGAAGGTCAGCTCGATCGTGGTCACCGTCCCCAGCAGCAGGATCGGCATGAATTCGCGGATATCGACGAGTGAGAAACCCATGCCTGTCCGATCGCTTTCAGTCGCTGCGGTTCATGGTCGCACTGAGGCCCGGCCGGCTCCGCCGGGCCTTCGCAGTCATACGGAGGCCGGTGAGATCAGGCCCCGAGGTGGCGGTTGTTCTCGCCCAGCCCCCATTTCTTCAGAATCTTGAGGTCGGTGCCATCCGCCTTGATCTGCGCCAGCGCCCAGTTGATCGCCTCGCGCAGCGAGCCCTCGTCCTTGCGGAAGCCGGAGCCGATCACGCCGATCTCCTTCGGCTTGTAGTCGGCCACCATCTCGAACGCCGCCGCATAGGCCGGATTCTTGGTCAGCGCGTAGCCGGCCACCGGCGCATCGATGATGCCGGCATCCAGCCGGCCGATTGTCATGTCCTGCATCATCGTCGCCATTGTGGAGTAGCTCTTCACCGTGACGCCGGGAACCGCGTTCAGCCAGTCGAGATACACGGTGCCGAGCTGGCTGCCGGCGGTGTGGCCCTTGAGGTCGGCCATGCTGTGCAGCTTCAGCGGATTGCCCTTCTTGACCAGCAGCGCCTCGCCGTACTGGTACCAGCCATCGGAGAAATCGATCACCTTCTTGCGCTTGTCGGTGATGTACATCGCGTCGGCGATCATATCCATCCGTCCGGCCAGCAGCGCCGGGATCAGCCCCTCGAAGTCGATCTGCTTCACGCTATGGCCGGGAATGCCCAGCTTCTCCAGCATCGCCAGCAGCATCTCGGCGTCGATGCCGATGACCTGGTGGGTCTTGTCGTCCATGAACGCGTAGGGCTGGTCGTTGGAGGTGCCGAACGCCAGCGTCTTGGCGGCCTGCACGCGCTTGAAGCTGTCATCCTTGGCGGTGATCGTCGGCCCGGCGGCGAACGCGTCGCGGGGCAGCAGCGCGGCCCCGGCGGCAGCAGTGGCCATCGCCAGCACGGCGCGACGCCCATGGTGTGAACGAAGCATGGTTTCCCCTCTTGTCGTTTCAATTGATCTCGTTGGTCATCCACAGTCGATCGCGAAACCCAGCCCCGCTGGCGCCCCGCGCACCGGCGCGGCAGCACAATGCAAGGCTTCGTCACATCGAGCAACACTATTCCCTTGTAACCGGCGCCGATCATTACGCACCGCCACCGTGGCCTCCGGCGCCCGGTTCCACCGCCGCCCCGCCCGATCTGGACGGCTTGGCCACCAAGGCCTAGCGTTTCCGCAAGCAATAGCAGTTGCCAGGAAACGCCATGCCCGACACGCCCCTCGTCCGCCTGCAACGGCACGGCCCGATCGGCGTCATCACGGTCGACAACCCGCCGGTCAACGCGCTCAGCCCCGGCGTGCCGGAAGGCATCATCGCCTGCCTTGCCGAAGCCAACGCCGACCCCGCGATCACCGCCATGGTGCTGATCGGCGGCGGCCGCACCTTCATCGCCGGCGCCGACATCCGCCAGTTCGGCAAAACCCGCGTCCGCCCGCCAACCGGCAGCCGCAGCTACGACCTGCTGGACCGCAGCGCCAAGCCGGTGGTCGCCGCAATCCGCGGTTTCGCGCTCGGCGGCGGCCTGGAAAACGCGCTCGGCTGCCACTACCGCATCGCCACCCGTTCGGCGAAACTCGGCCTGCCCGAGGTGCTGATCGGCATCCTGCCCGGCGGCGGCGGCACCCAGCGCCTGCCGCGCCTGATCGGCCCCAAGGCAGCGCTGGAGATGATCGTCTCCGGCCGCCACCTCCCCGCCGACGAAGCCCACGCCCTCGGCATCCTCGACGCGGTGATCGACGACAGCGCCGACCTGCTGGCCGAAGCCATCGCGTTCGCCACACGCATCGCCGCCATCCGCCCGCTGCCCCGCATCAGCGCCGACGACAGCAAGCTCGCCGAGGCCAAAACCGACCCCGGCATGTTCGACGCGATGCGCCAGAAGATCGCCCGCCGCGCCCGCAACCAGAAAGCCCCGTACAACTGCATCCTCGCAGTCGAGGCCGCCTGCACCCTGCCCTTCGCCGAGGGCCTGGCCCGCGAGAGCGCGCTGTTCCAGGAGCTGGAAAACGCCCCCGAGGCCCAGGCGCTGCGCTACGCCTTCTTCGCCGAGCGCCAGGCCGCCCGCGTCCCCTACGTCACCAAACAGACCCCGATCCGCAGCGTCGCCACCGCCGCCGTGGTCGGCGCCGGCACCATGGGCGGCGGCATCGCGATGTGCTTCGCCGACGCCGGCATCCCGGTCCGCATCCTGGAGGCCTCGCCCGAGGCGATGGCGCGCGGCATGGCCCGCATCCGCGCCAACTACGCCACCTCGGTGCAGCGCGGCAGCCTCAAGCCCGACGACATGCAGGCCCGCCTCGCCCGCATCACCGCCGCGGACAGCTACGCCGCGATCGCCGACGCCGATGTGGTGATCGAGGCGATCTTCGAGGAAATGGCGCCGAAAAAGCAGGTCTTCGCCCAACTCGACGCCGCGATGAAGCCCGGCGCGCTGCTGCTTTCCAACACCTCCGCACTCGATATCGACGAGATCGCCACCGCCACCACCCGGCCCGCCGACGTCGCCGGCGCGCATTTCTTCTCCCCGGCCAACGTCATGAAGCTGCTCGAAGTGGTGCGCGGCGCGCAAACCTCGCCGGAGACCATCGCCTCGGTGATGCAACTCGGCCGCCAACTGGCCAAAGTCGCCGTCGCCTGCGGCAATTGCGATGGCTTCGTCGCCAACCGCTCGCGCGCCCCATTCAGCGCCGAGATGAGCATCCTGCTGGAGGAAGGCGCGCTGCCCGAGCAGGTCGACGCGGTGATGCTCGAATTCGGCTACCCGATGGGCCCGTTCGCGGTCGGCGACCTGGCCGGGCTCGACATCGGCGCCGCCGGCCGCCGCCGCCGCGCCGCCGCCGACCCCAATTACCGCAAACAACCAATCGCCGACCGCCTGGTCGAAATGGGCCGCTTCGGCCAGAAAACCGGCGCCGGCTGGTACCGCTACGACACAGGCGACCGCACCCCGCACCCCGACCCGGTGGTGGCCGGCGTGATCCGCGAGATCGCCGCCAGCCTCGGCAACCCGCCGCGCAGCTTCACCGACACCGAAATCCTCCACCGGCTGCTGTTCGCCTCGGTCAACGAGGCCTGCAAGATCCTGGAGGAAGGCATCGCCCACCGCGCCAGCGATATCGACATCATGTGGCTCTACGGCTTCGGCTTCCCACGCTATCGTGGCGGCCTGATGTTCTGGGCCGACAGCATCGGCCCGCGCGCCGTCTACGACCAGATCGCCGCCTGGCACCAGCACTACGGCGCCCGCTGGGCACCCTCCGCCTTGCTGCGCCGGCTGGCCGATGGCGGCACGGCGTTCCGTGATGCCAGTTAGGCCGGGGCTTTGCCCCGCACCCCACCAGGGGCCGAGCCCCTGGACCTCATGAATGGGTTCCAAGGGCTCGGCCCTTGGCGGGGCACGGGGCAGAGCCCCGGGCTTGCTTTGCTATTCTTCGGGAGATTTCAGCATGATCGACAAAACCGTCCGCTCCATCGCCGAGGCGATGGCCGGCATCCAGGATGGCGCCACGGTGCTGATCGGCGGCTTCGGCGGCGTCGGCGAGCCGGTGGCGCTGATTGACGGGCTGATCGAGCAGGGCGCCACCAATCTCACCCTGGTCTCCAACACCTGCGGCCGCGCCGGCTGCGGCATCGCCCGGCTGCTGGAGCTTGGCCGGGTGCGCAAGATGATCGTCTCCTGGACCCGCAGCAACCCGCCCGGCCCGTTCGGGCAACTCTACCAGGACGGCAAAGTGGAGCTGGAACTGGTGCCGCAGGGCACCCTGGCGCAACGCATGCAGGCCGCCGGCGCCGGCATGCCGGCGTTCTTCACCGCCACCGCCGTCGGCACCCCGCTGGCCAAGGGCAAAGAGCACCGCCGCATCGCCGGCCGTACCTATGTGCTGGAGGAGGCGATCCACGGCGATGTCGGCCTCATCGAGGCCTGGCAGGCCGACCGCTGGGGCAACCTCACCTATCGCCGCGCCGGCCGCAACTTCAACCCGGTGATGGCGATGGCCGCCCACCTGACCATCGCCCAGGCGCAGCACATCGTGAGGCTGGGCGAGATCGACCCCGACCACATCGTCACCCCCGGCATCTTCGTCAACCGGGTGCTGCATGTGCCATACGGCGATCCGCCATTCTGAGCCGCTGCCGCACCATGCGTGGCAAAGATCGGACCGATCCTTACGACCCCGCCAGCTTCGCATACTGCACTGCGTTCAACGTGGCCGAATGCCCAGGTGCCTTTCTGTCAACTTGACCGCTCGGAGCATCGACGAGAGAATCCCTCAGCGAGGCCGCGTCACACAGATTTGGTATCGTCTGCTGGGCTGGCGGCGCGTGACGCCCTCCTAGACGCAGGCGGTCCTCCCGCCTCCGACACTCTCCTGGTAAAAATTGCCAGCAACTTGTCGTCTATATCGAGAAGATTATCAGTGACGACTTCCTCTCCCGCCGTGGAGCCAAAATCAAACATGTATTTTTTAGTAGAATGCTCATAAAAATCGAACAACCTTCCCGCCCTCTCTTTCTTGTAGTAAACGACAAATTTTCCTTTGTAATCTCTATATTCTATATTGCTTATTTCATTGAATAATGAGTCATCTTTTACCAAAAATGACAATCTCCGTTTCGCATAGTGAAATACTTCTAGTTCGAATTCAGATGTCACAATCCCATCGCTTAGTCTTCCGTTCACTTCCGGCAGCGATGGCTCTGGTACGAGTACTTGTTTCTTTATTTCTTCCTCTTTCATCGGAAGATCGAGACGCTGTAGTATGCGGATATTCACAAATTCACGAAACGCCCTCTGGGTCAAATCACTGTATTCGCCCAGAGCCTTCGTCCGGACGAATTTTACCCCAACCTTTTCCAATAGGAGTCTCACGAAAGGCTCGCTTGGGTCTTCTGCAAGGGTGGCTATCTGCTGAACAAGGCCCTGAAATATCAATTTCCGTTTCGCCTCTGCTCCTATATTTTCGGGGTCGAAGACACTCTTCTGAAGACTTCTCAGTCCCTCATCCACCGAGTCCTCGATCTTTCCCTTCGCAATTTCACGCAAATCCAACGAGAGAAACGGTGCAGGGTCCATCATATTCGGTTCGTCGGAGTCTGCGTAAAACTCGTAGACGAGGCCGTCCGTAATAACTCCCATTTTTACTGTAGAAGCGGCATTAAAGTAGGATCTCAGTTGCCCTCGTTCGTCCTTTAACGCCAACCCAAGCGTCTTACATTCTATCGCAATTATAGGGTGGCCGTTTTGTAAAATTGCAAAATCAACTTTATTCTTATATTTTTCGGAAAAATCTGCATGATGCTCAGGATGCACTTCATCCGGATTGCGATCGTCGTAGCCAAGAAAATTCAGAAACGGAAGGATGAGGAATAGCTTCGTGCTTTCCTCATTCGTGCATCGCGGCGCGAGCGCCACGACCCGCTGAGCGAACATCCTAACTTTCTGGCGAAAATCCTCAGACATGCGTACCCCCCAACTTTGCCCTACTTCTAAGTCCGCTGCTGGATTTGGACAACGTTAATTTTACCAAACGAGCATATGCTCGAGGATTTTCAGTTGCGGACGTCTGATTGCGTGTGAAGCCTCGTTTTCCCGGACTTCAACATTCTTTCGACTACGTCACAACACCGACGGCTGGCCAGCGCACCCCGGATTGATTCTTTTCCCCCTGTCGGTACGGTGCAGCAAGACCGCCTCACCCATCCTCGCCGCAATGACAGGACCCGCCATGCCCCGCTCCCTCCGACTGCCCCTCGCAGCCCTGGCCGGCGCCGCCATGCTGGCGCTCTCCGCCGGCGCCGCCACTGCCGCCGGCTCGGCCACGCTCGACGCGGTGCGCGCCCGCGGCAGCGTGGTCTGTGCCATGCAGGCCAGCAACGTGCCATTCTCCCAGCCTGACCAGCAGAGCGTCTGGCATGGCATGGACGTCGATAGCTGCCGCGCGCTGGCCGCCGCCATCTTCGGCGATCCGGCGAAAATCACCATCCGCCCGGTCACCGGCCTCACCCGCTTCCCCACCGTGCAGAGCGGCGAGGCCGATGTGCTGTTCGGCAGCACCACCTGGATCACCACCCGCGAATCCTCGCTCGGCCTGCTGTTCGCCGGCGCCAATTTCTACAGCGGCCAGGGCTTCCTCACCCACACCTCGCTCGGCGTAAAATCGGCAAAAGACCTCAACGGCGCCACCATCTGCGTGCCGCCCGGCTCCACCTCGGAGGTGATCCTGGAGGACTATTTCCGCAAGATCGGCGGCAAGTTCACCCCGATCGTGATCGACGACCCGAACCAGATCGCGTCCTCCTTCCTCAGCGGCCGCTGCGATGTCTACACCCGCGACGCCACCGGGCTGGCCGGCTTCCGCAGCCAGCAGCCGCGCCCGGAAGACTTCACCGTGCTGCCGGAAATCATCTCGATGGAGCCGCTCGGCGCCTTCGTGCGCAAGGGCGACGATAGCTGGTTCGACATCGTGCGCTGGACCCAGTTCGCGCTGATCGCCGCCGAGCAGCTCGGCGTCACCCAAGCCAATGTGGGCCAGATGGCCACCGCCAAAAACCCCGACATCAGGCGCCTGCTCGGCACCGAGGGCGGCGTCGGCCCCACCATGGGGCTCGACAAGCTGTGGGCCGCGCACGCCATCGCCGCGGTCGGCAATTACGGCGAGAGCTGGCAGCGCAACGCCGCCCCGCTGGGCCTGCAACGCGGGCTGAACCGGCTGTGGAACGACGGCGGCCTGATGTATTCGCCGCCGCTGCGCTAGCCGGCACAGCGGCGGCAACGCGGGAATAGTCTGGTGCCGATCGGCCTGTTCGGCATCGCCGATTTCCGCCGCCTGTGGGTCATCGGCCTCACCACCTTCGTGGTGCGCTGGCTGGAACTGCTGGTCTACGGCATCTTCGCCTACCGGCAGACCGAGTCGTCGTTCATCGTCGCCATGCTGACCCTGGCGCGGCTGCTGCCGATGGGCCTGTTCGGCGCCTTCCTCGGTGCCTGGGCGGAGCGGGTGCAGCGCCGCGGCGCCATGATGGCGATCGTGCTGGCGCTGCTCGCCTGCTCGGCCAGCCTGGCCGCCCTGGCCTGGACCGGGCATCTGCAGGTCTGGCACCTGTTCGTCGCCGCCTTCATCAACGGCATCGGCTGGGCCGCCGACAACCCGGTGCGCCGCATGATGCTGGGCGAGGTGGTGGGCAGCGCGCGGATGAGTCTCGCGATGTCGATCGATATCGGCACCAACAACGCCAGCCGCATGCTCGGCCCGACCCTGGGCGGGGTGCTGCTGGCCGGGCTCGGCATCGGCGGCTGCTTCGCGCTCAGCGTGGCGCTGTATGCCATCGCGCTGCATTCCTCGCTGCGGCTCGCCTACCGCAACGCCGACCTGCCAGCCGGCAGCGAGCCGGTGCTGGCGCGGGTGCTGGAAGGGGTGATCCTGGCCTGGCAGGACCGCCGGCTGCGCGGCATCTTCCTGGTCACCATCCTGTACAACTTCTTCGGCTGGCCGTACACCAGCATGGTGCCGGTGATCGCGCAGGACCATCTGCATCTGTCCACCGAAGGCATCGGCCTGATCGCAAGCCTCGATGGCGTCGGCGCCTTCATCGGCGCGGTGCTGATGGCGCTGCTGTGCCGGCCGTCATTCTTCTCCCGCGCCTATGTCGGCGGCTGCGCGATCTATTTCGCCATGGTCAGCGTGTTCGCGCTGGCGCCGCACGCGGTGCCGGCCGGGCTGGCGCTGCTGCTGCTCGGCATCGGCGGCTCCGGCTACAGCATCATGCAGACCACGCTGGTCTATCTCGCGGCGCCGCCGGAGATGCGCAGCCGGGCGCTCGGCGTGCTCAGCGTCTGCATCGGCCTCGGCCCGATCGGCTTCATCAACCTGGGCGTGATGGCGGATTATTTCGGCGCCAGCGTCGCCACCGCGGCGATCGGGCTGGAGGGGCTGCTGGCGCTCGCGCTCACCTGGCCGCTATGGCGCCGCATTTGACAGGCCTTATCGGCGCGCGTTCATTGCCTACCTTCGGCCAGGAACCCCTGCATGGATAACCCGCTTCGCGGCATCGCCCTGCTGATCGGTGCCACGATGTTCTTCTCGGTGTCCGACAGCATCGCCAAGCTGCTCGGCCAGTCGCTGCCGGCGATCGAGATCACCTGGATCCGCTATGTGGTGTTCGTGGTGATGGCGGCGATGCTGATGCTGCCGCGCGGGCCGCTCGGCACCCGCACGGTGCTGCTGCTGCGCCGGCTCAAGGTGCGCAGCCCGTGGCTGCAACTGGCGCGCGGCCTCGGCCTGGTGCTGTCGGCGGTGCTGTTCATCGAGGCGCTGAAATTCCTGCCACTGGCCGACGCCTCCTCGGTCGGCTTCGTTTCGCCGCTGCTGATCACCGCGTTGTCGGTGCCGCTGCTGGGCGAGGTGGTCGGCATCCGCCGCTGGCTGGCGATCCTGGTCGGGCTGTGCGGCGTGCTGGTGATCGTGCAGCCCGGCACCGGCGCATTCCAGCCGGCCGCGCTGCTGGTGGTCGCCTCCTCCAGCGCCTGGGCGGTGGCCTCGGTGCTGACCCGCAAGATGGCCAGCACCGACGACGCCGCCACCACCCTGCTGTATTCCGCCATCTCCGGCCTGGTGCTGCTGACCGCGCTGCTGCCGTTCGACTATGTGCCGCCGGATGGCCGGCAGGTGCTGCTGTGCCTGGCGCTCGGCATCATCGCGTCGACCGGGCAATATCTGATGGTGCTGGCCTATCGCTACGCCGCCGCCTCGCTGCTGGCACCGTTCAGCTACGTGCAACTGATCTGGGCGACCACGCTCGGCTGGCTGGTGTTCGACGCGCTGCCCGACCGCTGGACGTTGCTGGGCGCCGCGATCATCGTCGCCAGCGGCCTATATACCGTCAACCGCGAACGCATCCGGGCGCGCCAAAGGGCGGCGGCCGGATAGGGGGAAATGCCATGCCAGCCCGCATCAACCGCTGCATCTCGCTGCTGGCCCAGGACCAGGCGATCTACTATGTCGGTCAGCACACCGGCCATGTGCTGACCCACGCCCAGGGGCTCGCCGACGCCGGCACCTGGGCCGACTACATCAATATCGGCATGGAACACGGCGCCTTCGACATGCCGGGCCTGGCCGCCTATCTGCGCGGCCTCGCCGATGCCGGCCCGACCCGCAGCGGCCACCGCACCCCCACGGTGATCATCGAGGCGCCGGTGGGCGGCACCGACGAAGCCAATGTGCGCCACAATGCCTGGCAATTCCGCCAGATCCTCGCCCGTGGCGCGCACGGCATCATCCTGTGCCAGGCCGAATGCCCGGACGCGGTGCGCGCCTTCGTGGAATCCTGCCGCTACCCGATCCACACCCAAGGCACCGACCCGGCGCAGCCCTCACCAATGGCCCGGCTGGCCGGTGCGCGGCGTGTCAGCAGCGGCCACCATCTGGGCCTCGGCACCCGCGGCCGCGGCTCGGAAAGCGAAGCGGCCGCGGTCTGGGGCATCGACGAGGCGAGCTATCTGGAATGCGCCGATTGCTGGCCGCTGAACCCCGATGGCGAGCTGATGCTCGGCGTCAAGCTGGAGAGCCCGGAGGGGGTGGCCAATTGCGAGGCGATCCTGGACGTGCCGGGCCTCGCCTATGCCGAGATGGGGCCGGGCGATCTCGGCCTGGCGCTGGGCTATCGCGGCATTCGCAACAACCCCTACCCGCCGGAGATGCAGCAGGCGCGCGACCGCATCCTGGCCGCCTGCCAGGCGCGCGGCATCGCCTATCTGGAGGCGAGTTGGCCGGACAACATCATATCCCGCATCGATGACGGGGTGCGGGTGATCGCTGGGCAAAGCGAGGAGGCGGCGCGGCTCGG
>DATJEA010000642.1:0-4923 GCA_035497095.1 Acetobacteraceae bacterium
GGCGGCGCTCGGTCACTTCGGCGAGCCGCGCGGCGCCGGCCGCCGGCGCCCAGATCTGGAAGCGCAGGCCGGCGCCGATGAACATCACCTCGTCGGTGATGCCGGCCTTCTCGGCCATGTCCTTGGGCAGGCTGATGCGGCCTTCCTTGTCCATGCTGGGTTCGACGGCGGTGCCGTACCACAGCACGGCCTCGTCCTCGGCCGCTTCGTCGAACGGGTCGATCTCGGCCGGCGGCTTGGCCATGGCGGCGATGGTGGCTTTCGGCCAGCCCTCGATGCAGGGGTGCAGCTCGGACGGCCGCAGCACGAAATCCGCCGGATCGCTGTCGGATTTGCGCAAGTTCGGGCGAAACGACGGCGGTACCGAAACCCGGCCCTTGCTGTCGATCCTGTTCGTCGAATTGCCGATAAACTGGCCCATTCGCCCTGCCGCATCCCTCGCTGCTGGTTCCGCCCGCCTCGCGCCGCGGCTTGCTGTCGGCCGGGCCGGGGATGGAGCCGCTGCCATCGCCGGTCCGTTGCTGGTCCACGGGCGACGCGACGATGGCCGACCCGTCGTCCCTTGGGAATTCATGGGATAGCATGGGTCAGCCTGGGTGGTAAAGCGATATATGGACGGAACGAGAGGAACGAATAGGGGGTAAATTGGGCCTTGGTTCAGGCGGTTAGGGCTGCCGCGGAGTCGGGATAAACCTGTGGATAGTGCGTCGCAACTTACGGAACTTACACCATTGCCGGGGGTGTGGATAAAGGTGCCAGACGGCCTGTAAGCCGGGTTCTGTCCGCACCACCGAAGCAGCGCGGGACGGCCATTCCTCTGCGACGCGCATCGCTGCGCGCCTGGCGCGACCTACCCGGGCGACGGGGCGAAAATGCCCCTGCGTCAGCGCTTTCGCGCCACGCCGGCCGCCCCTATTCGGTCTTGCTCCCGGTGGGGTTTACCTTGCCGCCGCTGTTGCCAGCAGCGCGGTGCGCTCTTACCGCACCGTTTCGCCCTTGCCGGCGGGGGGCGAACCCTTGCGCCGGCGGTTTGTTTTCTGTGGCACTTTCCCTGGGGTCGCCCCCGCCGGCCGTTAGCCGGCACCGTATTTCCGTGGAGCCCGGACTTTCCTCCATCGGGGTTGCCCCCGACAGCGGCCGTCCGGCCGTCTGGCGCCGCTCAGATGCGCCGTTTTGCCTGCCGCGTCAAGCACATAGCCGCGCCACCGCGAGCAGCCGGGCCAGCGTGCCGGCATCGGCCTGGCCGGTGATCGCCTCCGGCCGCCAATGGTGCTGGAAGGCGCGCAACACCAGGGAAAGTGCCGGGTCCAGCGCGCCCTCCGGCGCCACCCGGTAGCCGATCGCCGCCAGTGCGGCGCGCACATCACGCAGGCTGGCGGCATCGCGCACCGTGCCCCCCGTGCCGAGATCGGGCACGCCGGATGGCCATAATCCGATGCCGTTGCGCGCCAGCCCCTCCCAGTCGAAGCCCTCCAGCGGCTCGGCGTTCGGGGCGACATCGTTCCGCGCCACGAAGTTGCGCGGCGGGATCGGGTGGCGGGACAGCAGGTCGAGGCAGAGGTCGACCACCGCCGCCAATTGCAGCACCGGATGCGGGGCGGATACCGCCACCGCGATGCAATGCGGCGCAAGAGTGCTGCGGCCGCGCCAGAAACCGGCGCCGAGCGCGTCTAAAACCGTCGATTCGGGGGTAATTTCGCGCGTCTGGCCGTGCCGGTCGATGGCGTAATGCGCGGCGCCGGGGGCATCATTTGTATGAAATATAACCATATCGATCAATGATCGATCCGACAGGCTCACAGGCCGCGTTCTTTCTTGATCCGGTCCCAGGCGGCGTTGATCCGCGCCACCTTGTCGCCGGCCCGCTGGATGAACTCCTGCGGCACGCCGCGGCTGGCCAGGCTGTCGGGGTGGTTCTCCCGCATCAGCGTCTTCCAGGTGGCGCGTAACGTTTCGGGCGCGGCGTCGCGCGGCACGCCGAGCACCGCGTAGGGGTCTTCGCCATCATCCTGCTGGCGGCGCGGCGCGGCGCCGCTGGCGCGCTCCCAGGCCTCCTGGCCCAGCGCGAAACCGTGCCAGACGCGGTGCAGGAAGGCGGTTTCGCGGGTGTTCACCGGGCGGTCGGCGGCGGCGATGGTGAACAGGGCGGCCAGCACGTCTTCCAGCACCAGGCGGTTATCGGCGAACGCCGCGCCCATCTCGCGGGCGATCGGCTGGACATCCTCGCGGCTGTCGCGCGCCTGATCGAACATCCGGCCGATATCGCGCGCGGCTTCCGGCGGCACGCGGAAATTGCGCTTGAAGGCGTCGATCTCCTGGCGGTTCACCGGGCCGTCGCATTTCGCCAGCTTGGCCGCCAGCATCACCACGCCGACCGAGAACAACTGCTGCCGGCCGCCCAGCATCGCCGCGGCGCGCATCGCGCCGAGGCCCGGCGCGCCAAATTGCAGCTTGCCGAGGCCGGGGGCGCCGAATTGCATCGTGCCAAGGCTGCCGCTGTCGGCGGCATGGCCCAACGCCGCGCCGACCACCGCGCCGAACGGCCCGCCCATGGCGAAGCCCGCCATGCCGCCGATAATCTTGCCCCACAGCATCCGGTGTTCCGTGCCTCCTGATCGCGCCGCTGTATCATGTGGCGATTGCCAAAGCCAAAACAGGGCGCTTGCCCCAATTGCCCCCCGCCATCATTCTCCGCCCTTCTCAAGGATATCGGGACGAAACATGGCAGCCTGGCAGTTCTGGATCGATCGCGGCGGCACGTTCACCGATATCGTGGCGCGCGATCCCGAGGGCGTGCTCTCCACCCATAAGCTGCTGAGCGAGAATCCCGGCCGCTACGCCGACGCGGCGATCGCCGGGATCAAGGCGGTGCTGGGCGTGGCGCCGGAGCAGAAAATCCCGGCCGGCCTGGTCGATTGTGTCAAGATGGGTACTACGGTTGCCACCAACGCGTTGCTGGAACGCAAGGGCGACCGCACGCTGCTGTTGGTCAATCGCGGCTTCAAGGATGCGCTCAGGATCGGCAACCAGGCGCGGCCGCTGCTGTTCGATCTGGCGATCACGCTGCCGAGCCTGCTGTACGAGCAGGTGGCCGAGATCGGCGGCCGGATGGACGTGCATGGCGCCGAGCTGGAGCCGTTCGACGAAGCCGGCGCAAGGGCGGCGCTGGCGGCGGCGCGGGCGAGCGGCATCCGGGCGGTGGCGATTGTGCTGATGCATGCCTGGAAATATCCGGCGCACGAGGCGAGGCTGGCCGAACTGGCGGTGCAGGCGGGGTTCACCCAGGTCTCCGCCAGCCATCAGGTGAGCCCGCTGCTGCGGCTGGTGCCGCGCGGCGATACCACGGTGGTGGATGCCTATCTGTCGCCGATCCTGCGGCGCTATGTGGCGCAGGTGGCCGGTGAACTTGAGGGCGTCAGGCTGTATTTCATGCAGTCCAATGGCGGGCTGGCCGAGGCGCGGCATTTCCAGGGCAAGGATGCGATCTTGTCCGGGCCGGCCGGCGGCATCGTTGGTGCGGCGCGCACCGCGGCGATGGCCGGGATCAGCCGGATCATCGGCTTCGACATGGGCGGCACTTCCACCGATGTGGCGCTGTATGACGGGGCGTTCGAGCGGGCGTTCGAGACCGCGGTGGCGGGCGTGCGGATGCGGGCGCCGATGATGGCGATCAACACCGTGGCGGCCGGCGGCGGTTCCATTCTCCACTTTGATTCGCAGCGGCTGCGGGTGGGGCCGGACAGTGCCGGCGCCAATCCGGGGCCGGCGTGTTATCGGCGCGGCGGGCCGCTTTGCGTCACCGATGCCAACGTGATGGTCGGCAAGATCCAGCCGGCGCATTTCCCGGCGATCTTCGGGCCCGGTGGCGATCAGCGGCTGGATGGCGGGGTGGTGGCGGCGCGGTTCGGCGCGCTGGCCGACGATGTTGCGGCGGCAACCGGGCAGGCGCAGGACCCGCGCGACATCGCCGAGGGGTTTCTGCGCATCGCGGTGGCCAACATGGCAAACGCGATCAAGCAGGTTTCGGTGCAGAAGGGGCATGACGCGACTGGTTTCGCGCTGGCCTGCTTCGGCGGCGCCGGCGGGCAGCATGCCTGCCTGGTGGCCGACGAGTTGGGCATGCGGACGGTGTTCATCCATCCCTATGCGGGCGTGCTGTCGGCCTATGGCATGGGGCTGGCCGACCAGGGCGTGATGCGCGAGCAGGCGGTGGAGCGGGTGCTGGCCGAGGACGCGCTGCCGGAGTTGCGCGCGCTGGCCGACCGGCTGGCCGGGGAGGCGGCAGCGGCGCTGGCCGAGCAGGGCGCGGCGATGGCGCGGCTGGTGGTGTCACGGAAGTTGCATGTGCGCTATCAGGGCACCGAGGCGGCGCTGGTCGTCGATCTGGATGGGGTGCAGGCGGTGACTGCGGCGTTTACCAGCGCACACCGGGCGCGGTTCGGCTTTGCCACCCCCGAGCGGCCGCTGGTGGTGGAGGCGGTGGCGGTGGAGGCGGTGTGCGCCGGCGAGGCGGTCGGCGAGCCGAGCATTGCCGGCCGCGCCGAGGGGGCGCCGGAGCCGATCGACACCGTGGCCATGTGGAGCGGCGGCGGCGAGCACGCGACGCCGGTGTTTGAACGCAGCGGGCTGCTGGCCGGCGACCGGATCGCCGGGCCGGCGCTGATCCGCGAGGCCAACGCGACCACGGTGGTGGAGCCGGGCTGGACCGCCGAGGTGACGGCACTCGATCACATGATGCTGCGGCGGACCGAGGCGCGGGTGACGCGGGTTGCGGCCGGGACGGAGCAGGCTGATCCGGTCTTGCTGGAACTGTTCAACAACCTGTTCATGAACGTTGCCGAGCAGACCGGGGCGGTGCTGCAGAACACCTCGCAGAGTGTGAATATCAAGGAGCGGCTGGATTTCTCCTGCGCGATCTTCGAT
>DATJEA010000643.1:0-6505 GCA_035497095.1 Acetobacteraceae bacterium
GGCAAGGGCGCTGCCGCCGGCGTGCTGATCAAGTCGGCCGAGGCGCTGGAGCAGATGGAGAAGGTGAACACCCTGGTCGTCGACAAGACCGGCACCCTCACCGAAGGCAAGCCGCGCGTCACCACCATCGTGCCCGCCGCCGGGGTTGACGAGGCGGAGGTGTTGACGCTGGCCGCCAGCCTGGAACAGGCCAGCGAACACCCGCTGGCCGCCGCCATCGTCACCGCCGCCCGTGAGCGGAACATAACGGCGCAAGACTTCACCGACTTCGCCTCGATCACCGGCAAAGGCGTCACCGGCAAGGTCGGCGGCCGTGACGTGGCGCTTGGCAATGCGCCGCTGATGACCGATATCGGCGTAGACCTGGGCGACCTGGCGCCGCAGGCCGACGCGCTGCGGGCCGACGGCGCCACCGCGCTGTTCGTGGCGATCGACGGCACGCCCGGCGGCATCATCGCGGTGGCCGACCCGATCAAGCCGACCGCCGCCGCCGCCCTCGCCAAGCTGCGCGCCGCGGGGATTCACATCGTGATGCTCACCGGCGACAACGTCACCACCGCCAAGGCCGTGGCGCGGCAACTCGGCATCGACGATGTCGAGGCGGAGGTGCTGCCCGAGGACAAGCACCGCATCGTGCGCCGCCTGCGCAGCGAGGGCCGCATCGTCGCCATGGCCGGCGACGGCGTGAACGACGCGCCCGCTCTGGCCGAGGCCAATGTCGGCATCGCCATGGGCACCGGCACCGAGGTGGCGATGCAGAGCGCCGGCGTGACGCTGGTGAAGGGCGACCTCATTGGCATCGTACGGGCGCGCGCGCTCAGCCAGGCGACGATGCGCAACATCCGCCAGAACCTGACCTTCGCCTTCGTCTACAACATCGCCGGCGTGCCGCTGGCAGCCGGCGTGCTGTATCCATCGCTCGGCCTGCTGCTCAGCCCGATCGTGGCGGCGCTGGCGATGTCGCTCAGTTCGGTCTCGGTGATCGGCAACGCGCTCCGCCTGCGCATGCTCCGGCTGTGACCGCCGGGCCCAGCCTCGGACAGCGGCATCAGCCGCGCTTCCAACGCTGCAGCCGCGCGGTGAACTGCTCGAAGCCGAGATCGACGACGATGGCGAGCAGCCCGACGACGACGGCGCCTTGCAGCACATAGGCGACATTGGCGCCGTTCAGCCCAAGGATGATCGGCGTCCCCAACGTCGTCGCGCCGACCGTCGAGGCGATCGCGGCGGTGCCGATATTGATGATCACCGAGGTGCGGATGCCGGCGACGATCACCGGCGCCGCCAGCGGCAAATCGACGCGATACAACAGCCCAATGCGGCTCATGCCGAGCCCGCGCCCCGCCTCGCGCACCGCGGCGGGCACCGCCTCCAGCCCGGCAACGGTGTTTTCCACGATCGGCAGCAGGCCGTACAGCGCCAGCGCGATCAGCGCCGGCCACATGCCGAAGCCGATCACCGGCACCGCCATCGCCAGCACCGCGACCGGCGGAAACGTCTGGCCAATGGCGACCAGGGTCTCCACCAGCCCGCGAAAATCCACCCCGGCTGGCTGGGTCACGAACACGCCGGCGGCCACGCCCACCAGCACCGAAACGGCGCTCGACGCCGCCACCAGTTCGACATGCGCCACCGCCAGCGCGACAAAGCTCTCCTGGGTGTAAAGCGGGCGCTCCAGATAGGGGAACAGCGCCGCGAACAGCGGCTTCAGCGCCGGCATGCCGACCACCAGCGCGACGAACGCGGCGCCGGTCCACAGCAGCGGGTTCGCCCAGGCCGGCCCCTTCCCAGCGCGTCGGCCGCTCATCGGCGCACGATATCGGCCAGGTAGAGCGTACCGATCGGCCGCCCGGCCGGGTCAGCAACGCCGATGCGGTCCTCATGCCGCACGATCATCGCCGACAGTGCCTGGCGCAGCGTCGCGCTGGCGGCGATCGGCGGGCCGGGCGCCACTTCGCCCGCCCTCACCCGCTGCGCCACTGTCTCGATGGCCAGCAGCCGTCCGCCGGGATCGTCCTGCCCGACGAATTCGCGCACGAAGTCGTTGGCCGGCGCGGTCAGCAACTCGATCGGGGTGCCGACCTGCACCAACCGGCCATGGTCCAGGATCACGATGCGCGACGCCAGCTTCAGCGCCTCCTGCATGTCATGCGTCACGAACACGATGGTCTTGCCGGTCTCGGCGTGAATGCGGGCGATTTCCACCTGCAACGCCTCGCGGGTAATCGGGTCGAGCGCGCCGAACGGCTCGTCCATCAGCAGCACATCCGGGTCGGCCGCCAGCGCCCGCGCCACGCCGACGCGCTGCTGCTGGCCGCCGGAAAGCTGATGCGGGTAGCGGCCGCGGCAGCCTTCCTCGTCCAGCCGCAGCAGATGCAGCAGCGCCTCCACCCGCTCGGCGATCCGCGCACGCGACCAGCGCAGCAGCGACGGCACGGCCGCGATGTTGCGCTCCACGGTCCAGTTCGGAAACAGCCCGCCGGACTGGATCACGTAGCCCATGCGCCGCCGCAACGCCTCCACCGCGACCGCCTGCACGTCCTGGCCGTCGAACCGGATCACCCCGGCGTCGCGGTCGATCAGCCGGTTGATCATCTTCAGCGTGGTCGATTTGCCGGAGCCGGACGGCCCGATCAGCACCGCGAACTCACCGGCCTCGACGGTGAACGACAGCCGGTCGACCACGTTGGCGCCGCCGAAATTCTTGCTGACCGAATCGAAGCTGATCATGCCGCATGCCTCGCGGCCAGCGACACCAGCAGCTTCATCCCGGCATCCACCGCCACCGCCATCAGCACCACCGGCAGCACGCCGAGCATCACCAGATCGAGCGCATTGGCGAACAGCCCCTGGAACATGATCGCGCCGAGCCCGCCGGCGCCGATCAGCGCCGCGACCACGGTCAGCCCGATCGCCTGCACGATGGTGATGCGCAGCCCGGACAGGAAAATCGGCAACGCCAGCCACAGCTCCACCCGCCACAGAATCTGCCCCGATGTCATGCCCATGCCGCGCGCCGCCTCCAGCACGTCGGCGGGAACATCATCGAGTGCGGCGGTAACGTTGCGCGCCAGCGGCAGCAGCGAATACAGCGTCAGCGCGATGATGGTCGGCGCCAGCCCGATGCCGCCGATGCCGATGCGGCCCAGCGCCGGCACCGCGCGGGCCAGGTCCGCCAGCGGTTCCAGCAGCAGCCCGAACAGGGCGATCGACGGGATCGTCTGCACCACGTTCAGCACCGAGAACACCGGCGCACGCCAAGCCGCCCGCCGCTGCGCCAGCATGCCGAGCGGCACGCCGAGCGCCAGCGTCGGAAGCATGGTGGCCAGCACGATCTCGATATGCCGCAGCAGCGCCTCCTCGAACACATCGCGCCGGTTGGCATATTCCTGCAACAGCGACAGGTGCCCGAGCGCGCCGCTGACGACCAGCGCCACGATCGGCAGCGCCGCACCGAGCCCGGCCACGATCCGCGCCGCCGGCGACAGCGCCAGCCGATGCAGCATCTCGGCCAGCATCAGCGCCGCCGCCAGCAGCACGACCCAGAAGCCGGAGGCCAGCGAAGTGCGGGCGATCGGCGAGCCGGTGCGGGCGAGCAGCGCGGCATGCGCGCCGGCCAGCCAGACGATGCCGGCCATGAACACAACCGCGGCGCCGACCACCAGCAACTGATACGGCCGCCGCGCCGGCAGCCACGCCGCCACCAGCAACACCGCGGCCGGACCCAGGATCAGCAACCCGCCATCGGCAAGCACCGCGCCGAACGCCACCGGCACGCCCGACAGCAGCCGGTTCGGCGCGTGCGCCACGAACGGCAGCGCCGCGGCACCCGCCACCCCGCCCGCCGCGAGCAGCAGCAGCACCCGGTCGCGGAGCATCACGCCGCGCGGCCGCCAAACCGCGAGGCCGGCTGCCTCAGCCACGCGGCATCATTTGAGGAAGCCCTTCTGCTTCAGATAGGTCTCGGCGACCTGCTTCGAGTCCTCGCCCTTCACCGCGATATCGGCATTCAGCCGGCGCAGCGTCATGGTATCCAGCGAGGCGAAAACCGGCGCCAGCAGATCCTTGATCCGGGGGTTCGCCTGCAGCACCGCCTCGCGGATCACCGGCGCCGGGGCATAGACCATCTGCACGTGCTTGTCGTCCTGCAGCACCACCATGCCGAGCAGCGCCAGCGCGCCATCGGTGCCATAGGCCATCGCGGTATTGACGCCGGACGTCCCCTCCGCCGCCGCGCGGATCGTCGCCGCGGTGTTGCCGCCGGCCAGCGTCAGGATCTGACTGCCCTTCAGCTTGAAGCCATAGGCCTTCTCGAACGCCGGCAGCGCGGCGGGGCTCTCGACGAACTCGGCCGAGGCGGCGATCTTGGTGCCGCCGCCGCCGTTCACCCAGCCGGCGAAGTCCTCCAAGGTCTTCAGATGATGCTGGTCGGCGACATCCTTGCGCACCGCGATCGCCCAGGTGTTATCGGCGGCGGCCGGTTGCAGCCAGATGATCTGGTTTTTCTCCGCATCCAGCGCCTTGACCTTCTGGTAGCCCTGCTGCGCATTCTTCCATATCGGATCACTCTCCAGGTGGAAGAAGAACGCGCCGTTGCCGGTGTATTCCGGATACATATCACTCTCGACGGACAGAATGGCCGGGCGGATGATCTTGGTGCCCCCGAGCCCCAGCCGGTTCACCGTGGCGATGCCGTTGGCATTGAGCATGGCGATGATCATGTCGCCGAGCAGCCGGCCTTCGGTGTCCGGCTTACAGGCGACCCGCACCGGCGCCGCCGCCCGCGCGAGATTGGGCGCCAGCGCCATCAGCGCGGTGGCGAATGCCAGATTGCGGCGGGTCAGGTCTCCGGTCATCCGGCTTCACTCCTTGTGGCGCGGGCATCTTCGCAGGGCAGGCTCGTTGCGCGAGCGATGCCTGCGCGCCCGCCCTTCGCCTGTGGAAATTAGCGGCGCCGGCCCGGATTACAACAGGTCGAGCCGGGACAGGCATCCGATGCTGCACGGTCATGCCGACCCGGCCGCGCCCCGCACGCTCAGGCAAGCCGCGCCGGCACCGCCCGCGGCTCGGCCGCCGCCCAGCCCAGCCGCCGCAGCAGCCATTTCGACACCTGCCGCCCCAGCGCCACGCACGGCGCCTCAACCAGCGTGAAGCTGGCCTCCGACACCACCAACGCCAGCGCGAAACTCACCAGCATATACGCCGCCATCGGCCCGCCCTGCAGCCCGGCATGGCGCTCCGCCAGCCAGAACACCAGGTAGATCGCCGGGCCGTGCAGCAGATAGAACGAGTAGCTGATCCGCCCCATCCAGGCCAGCAGCCGGCTGTGCAGCGGCCGGAAGAACACCAGCAGCACGAAAATCCACATCGCCCCGCTATAGCCGGCCGACCAGCGGATCGCCTCAGTGCCAACGTCGTGCAACCACAGCGCCTGATAGCCCAGCAGCAGCGGCCGATACAGCAGCAGATAGCCGGAATACAGCCCGAACATCAGCAGCGCCGGCGCGCCGATCCGCTCGCCATCCCACAGCTTGCGGCACACCGCGCCCCAGAACATCACCGAGATATGCAACCAGAAATAGAACGCCTCGCCCGACAGATCCGGGTTCAGCAGCCCGCTGAACACCGGCCGCTGCGAGGTATAGAACAGGAAGCCGAGCGCCAGCGCGAACGCGCTCAGCACGAAGCCGCGGCCCAGCAGCCCACCGATGAACAGGAACGCGCACAGGATGTAGAACAGCAGCTCCACTTCCAGCGTCCAATAGGCGCCATTGGCCATCGGCGCCCCGAACAGGCGCGGCAGCATGGTGAAATTGAGCAGCAGGTCGTGGTCGCCGATCGCCCTGCCCTGCAGCCACAACTGCGCCCCCACCGCCGCCGGGATCGACACCCAGAATGCCGGGAACAGCCGAAAGAAGCGGCTGACGACAAACCGCACACTGCCGTCCCCCACCCCGCCCCTGAGGCTCGACGGAATCAAAAAGCCGCTGATGGCGAAGAACACCACCACCCCGACCCGCCCGAAATTGAACTCATAGGCCAGCCAGGCCAGCCACGAGCCGCCGCCGCCGGGCAGCATGCTGAACTTCTCGGTGGAATGGGTGACGAACACCAGCATCACCGCGATCGCGCGCAGGCAATCGAGAAACGCCAGCCGCCCGGCCGACATCGTGCGCGTCGCGATCACCCTACCCCGCTGCCGGTCATTGGTGCCCTCCATACATCGCGATACAACGCGAGAGAGGCGAGCCAGGGATGGTGGGTGCGACAGGGATTGAACCTGTGACCCCCGCCGTGTGAAGGCGATGCTCTACCGCTGAGCTACGCACCCATCCCCAAGGCGGCGTTTGATAGGTCGGCCCGCCGCACAGGTCAAGCCGCACATCACGTCGGCCGGATCATCTCGAACAGCCCGGTCACCACCGCATAATCGCCGCGATAGCCGCAGCGCGCCACCGGCTGCGCCGCCGCGGTGTCGAACCGGCCATCGACCAGGAAACGGTCG
>DATJEA010000644.1:0-4753 GCA_035497095.1 Acetobacteraceae bacterium
GCGCGGTCTCCCCCGGCATCGGTATCCCGCTGCTTTCCAGCGTCACCACAGCGAACAAGGCCCAGAGACCATAGCTCGCGATCAGGTCCTGGAGCCAAAGCGGGGACAGCAACGCGCTCATCGCCCATTCCGCGGAAAGACACCCGGCGGCAATCGCAGAGCCTCCAGCGCCACGCCGTAGAGCCACTGTGCCGGCGGCAACGCATGGCGCAGCAGCAATGGCTCGATGCGCCATGCGGCAATGCCGGCCGCGAACCCGATCGGGATACCGGCGAGAACATCGATCGGGAAATGCACGCCGAGATAGACTCGCGCCCAGCCGACGCCCAACCCGAGCAGGCACACCGCCAGGCCCGCGCCGCGCGCCGCGCCGGTGAGCGCGAGACCGGAGCCGAGGGCGAACATCAGCGTCGCATGATCGCTCGGAAAGCCGTTATCGGCGGCGTGGTCCAGCAGCGTGTGCCCGAGACCGGCCATGAACGGCCGCGGCTCGAACCACAGCGCGCCCAGCGCCAGATTGGCGAGCTGTCCGAACGACGCTCCCAGCAGCACGGCGAGCAGGCCCGCTCGCCGGTGGTCGGGGCGACGGACCCAGAGCCAGACCAGCAACGCCGGCGCCAGGGCCGGCGGCAGTCCGGCCAGCAGCCGGGCGATCAACAATGGCGCCGCGCCGGGCGCCGCCGGGGCGTTGAGCAGGAGAAACCAATCGGTGTTCCAGGACATGGCGCTGCGCGACCTCCGCCCGCGGCGAGTGCGGGACACCCGGCGCGCTTAGCCTGTCGCCGGTGCGCTGTCAGCCGTCGAGGCAAGCCGAATCGCGATTCCGACCAAACCGTATAGTCGGCGACAGGCGAGCGGCGGCGGATTGGGGATTCCCAATATCCCGGCGAGGCGCCCCCAACCGGCGCACCGGCATTGTAGCGCCTGCCGCAACCGCGACCTGCCGCAACCGCGAAAGGTGCTCACATGCCGTCCTCGTTCTCCCCAGCCGGCCGACCCACCGGGTGGTCGCTCAGGCGATCACCCTGGCCGAGCAATCCGCCGGCGGCACCGCGATCGATGCCGGGCTCGAGAGCGAGCACGGCAAACCCGCCATCGCCGTCGCGGTGGCGGGCAAGAACGGGGTGCATACCGTGCTGATCGATATGGCTACCGGCAAGCTCGCTGCCACCCAGTCCGGCGGCGAGCACCGCGACGACGACAACGACTGATCCGCCCGCCGCCGGCCCGCGCCAACGGGCCGGCGGCACCCGGTCCGGTGCGGATTTCCGCCACATCGGTGGCTCGGCCTACACTCCCGTTCCGTTAAGGAAGCCCGCGTGAAAATTCTGGTCATCGAGGACGACGCCGAGACCGCCGCCTACATCACCGGCGGCCTGCACCAGCACGGGCACGTGACTGACCATGCCGCCAACGGGCGCGACGGGTTGTTCCTGGCCAGCAGCGAGGCGTACGACGTGCTGGTGGTGGACCGCATGCTTCCCGGTCTGGACGGCCTCGGCATCGTGCGCACGCTGCGTGCCACCGGCCAAAGCACCCCGGTGCTGGTGCTGACCACGCTGGGCGGCATCGACGACCGGGTGGAAGGGCTCGATGCTGGCGGCGACGACTATCTGGTCAAGCCGTTCGCCTTCGCCGAGCTACTTGCACGGCTGAATGCGCTGGCTCGTCGCCCGCCGCTTACCCAGGTCGTCACCGCGCTGGTGGTGGCCGATCTCGAAATGGACCTCCTCAAACGAACCGTCCGCCGTGGTGGCACCCACATCGACTTGCAGCCGCGCGAGTTCCAACTGCTGGAATACCTGATGCGTCATGCCGACCGGGTGGTGACCCGCACCATGCTGCTGGAGGGCGTGTGGGATTTCCACTTCGACCCCAAGACCAATATCGTCGAGACCCATATCAGCCGGTTGCGCGCCAAGCTCGACCGCGGCGGCGACCCGGAGTTGATCCACACCGTGCGCGGCGCCGGATACATGATGCGTGCCCCCGAATAGGCGCCGGTTGCCGCGCCTGCTGCGCACCGCCAGCTTCCGGCTGGCGGCGCTCTACGCGCTGCTGTTCACGTTGTCGGTGCTGATCCTCGGCGCCGTCTCGCTGTGGAGCATCCGCGGCGCGCTCGACCGCCAGATGACCGATCGGATCGAGGCGGAGGTTGCCACCCTGCAGGCCATCTACCAGAGCGGCGGGCTTGCTGCCCTGGCCGCCGCCGCCCGCGCCCGTGGGCTGGGCCCGGTGGCGCTGGACTACGCGGTGGAGCAGCCGCACGGAACGCGGCTCGCCGGCATCCTGCCGCAATTGCCGGCGCGAAGCGGCTGGATGACCATCGCCGGTGGGCCGCGCCGGGAGGACGCGCTGGTGGAACCTGCGGAGCGTTTGCGGGCGCTGGTGGTCAACTTGCCGGATGGCATCCGCCTTGCGGTCGGCGATGACCTCTCGCGCATCGACGACGTGCAGGAGACGGTGCTGACCGCGTTCGGCTGGGTCGCGGCGCTGGTGGCGGCGCTCGGCATCGGCGGCGGCGCGCTGATGAGCCTCGGCTTCCTGCGCCGGGTGGACGCCATCACCCGCACCGCCGAGGCGATCATCGCCGGCGATCTTTCCCGCCGCATCACGCTGCGCGGCAGCGGCGACGACCTCGACCGGCTGGCGTTCACGCTGAACCATATGCTCGACCGCATCGCCGCGCTGATGGACAGCCTGCGCCAGGTCTCCAACGACATCGCGCATGATCTGCGCACCCCGCTGTCGCGGCTGTCCCAGGGTCTCAACGCCGCCCGCGCCACCGCCGGCAGCCCGGCCGAGTATCAGCGGGCGATGGACCGCGCCATCGCCGAATCCGAGGGCATCCTGGAGACTTTCGGTGCGCTGCTGCGCATCGCCCAGATCGAGGCCGGCTCGCGCCGCGCCGGCTTCCGCACCGTCAACTTCGCCGAGATCGTCACCACCGTCGTTGAAGCCCTGGAGCCGGTGGCAGAAGACCAGCAGCACGTGCTGCGCGCCGAATTGCCGCCTCCGGGGGCAGATCTGCCACCGGGCATCGGGGACCGCGAGCTGCTGGTGCAGATGCTGGTCAACCTGATCGAAAACGCCCTGCGCCACACCCCGGCCGGCTGCACCGTGCTGGTATCGCTGGGGCGGATTGACGGCGCGATCGAACTCGCGGTCCTGGATAACGGCCCGGGCGTGCCCGCAGCCGAGCGCGCGCGTATCCTTGACCGCTTCTATCGCCGCGACACCAGCCGCAGCACACCGGGCAGTGGCCTCGGGCTGAGCATCGTCGCCGCCGTGGCCGAATTGCACCGAGCAGAATTGTTGATCGAGGACGCGAAGCCGGGGCTACGGGTGCGCATGAGGTTTCTGCAGGGCCAGGAATGAACACCCTGGACCGGCTCAACGACAGCATCTCCAGCCGCTTCGGGATCGCGGTGATTTCGTTGGATTTGGCGTCGGTGGCAATTTGCGCCAGCAGCAAACGTCGCTCGCAACCCCAGGCACTGAGCATGTGCAGCGCCGATCTCTCGCTGGCGCGATCGAACGAGCGGCGCAGTCCCTTGCCGTCGATCGCCACGGCACCCTGCCCCGTATCGGCGAACCCGGCCATGAAGCGCTGAAACGCGGCACTCAACCGTGCAGGGTCGAGCTGTCGGAACAGGCGGCTGCAGGCGTCCTGGCTGGGCAGGCCATGCTCAAGCTTGAGAAAGCCGCGCAGCAAGCCTTCTTTTGCATCGGCGAACCGCGCCATCGCCACAGCACTTTGGCCACCGCACAGGATGGTGCAAAGCGCGATCAATCATAACTCATGAGAGTCGTGCAACGCGGCGTTGCCTGTTCGAGGGTCTTCCAGTCCCTCCCAGCACGCAACAAATCCCTGCAATGCTTGCTCCAGCAATGTCTGTCCAACGCCAAAGGGTAGAATCGATCACACCCGCGCCGCGCACGCCAGCAGTCGCATGTCAGGCAAATTCCAAATGCGATTCCGCTGCCTGCATCTGTGAATTTCACCCGCAGTCGGGCTGAATTTGCCATGATCCCGCTCCAACTCGCACCCTATCGGAACCGCTACCGAAGTGCGCCGAATCGCGGCTATACGCCGGTCAATAAATACGCCGGTCAACAAAAGTGAGGGGTTCGTGAGCGGTTTTATCCAATGGAGTTTGGGTTGCGGGTTGGGATTCCAGGGATTGAAGTTTTTTGCGCGCTTTTTTTCAAAAAAGCGCTGCTTGCTTATAGAGCCCCACATGCGCCTTCACGACCTCATTCGCCGAGGGCGGCCGGCGCATGGTCGTTTGCAGCGCGTCCAACTGGCTGCGGTCGGCGGCGAGCCGGCGGAGCAGGGTGGCCAGCGCCAGCGCGTTGCCCATGCGGAAGTGGAAGCCGTCCTGCTCGGTGCGGATTTTTTCGGCCATGCCGCCGATATCCGAGCAGATCACCGGGCGGCGGTTGCGCAGTGCTTCCTGGATGACCACCGGGGAGTTTTCCCACCACACCGAGGGCACCAGGATGGCGTCGCAGCCGCGCATCAGGGGGTCGACGCGCTGGTTGTCGTAGGGGCCGTGGAAGCGGACGTTGGGGCCGGCTTCGGCGAGCATGGCGCGGAATTCGGCCTGGAATTCGGGTTGCTGGCTGGAGCAGTCGCCGTGGATGTCGAAGCTGATCGGGGCGTCTTCGCGGTGCAGCTGGGCGGCGGCGGCGAGCAGCACCGAGACGCCTTTCAGCGGGGTGATCTGGCCGAAGAAGCCGAGGCGGAGCA
>DATJEA010000645.1:0-2449 GCA_035497095.1 Acetobacteraceae bacterium
AGCGGAAGGTCTCGGTGGACATGCGCTGCACCTGGTACATCAGTTCCGGCACGGTGATGATCGACAGCACCACCGTCTCCTTGGTCAGGATGATCGAGAAATTGACCAGCGCCGGCAGCGACGACACCAGGCTCAGCGGCAGCAGGATGCGGCGCACGATCGCCGGCTCCGACATGCCGATCGCCCGCGCCGCCTCCAGCTGCCCCTGGCTCACCGCGAGAAACCCGGAGCGGAACAGTTCGGCGAAATACGGGCTGCCATAGACGCTGAGGCCGAGCAGCCCGGCCGGCAGCGCGTCGAGCCGCAGCCCCAGCAGCGGCCCGCCGTAATACAGCACGAACAGCTGCACCAGAAACGGCGTGCCGCGGATGATTTCGATATAGACCTGGATCAGCCAGCCGACCGGCCGCGGGGCATAGCGCTGGGTGAGCGCGATCAGCAGCCCGAGCGCCATGCCGAACACCGTGCCGAGCAGCCAGCACTGCACGGTCATCAGGAAGCCGGACAGCAGGATCGGCCAGTAGTGCAGGAAGATCGACGGGTCCATCACACCGCCATCCGCCGTTCCAGGATGCGCCCCAGCGCGGCGAAGCAGAGATTGATCGCGAGATAGATCGCGGCGGCCGCCAGATAGACCTCAAGCGGCCGGAACGTGGTCGCTGCCTGCGCCTGGCTCGCCCGGGTGATCTCCAGGATGCCGACCACCAGCACCAGCGACGACGCCTTGACCAGCAGGATGAATTCGTTGACCAGCGCCGGCAGCGACAGCGCGAAGGCCTGCGGCAGGATGATCCGCAGCCAGATGTCGTGCGGCGCCATGCCGATCGCCACCGCCGCCTCCGCCTGCCCGGCCGGCAAGGCGGTGATGGCACCGCGCCAGATTTCCGACACATAGGCGCTGGAGCAGGTGCCGCAGGTCAGCACCGCGGCGACCAGCGCCGGCACGTTGATGTCAACGACCGGCAGCAGATAATAGACCAGCAGCAACTGCACCAGGAGCGGCACGCCGCGCAGGAAGCTGACCCAGAGGGCGGCGAACCGCCGCAGCCACACCGAACGCGAAAGCGCCGCCGCACAGACCAGCGCACCCGCCACCAGCCCGAGCGCGATGCCGAGCCCGGAGATCAGCAGCGTATAGCGCGCCGCCCACAGCAGCGGCGGGAAGCTTTCGAGAAACGCCGGGATGGAGAACATCGCGCTCGATCACAGGGCGGCGCGGGCAGGATCGCTCCGGCCCGCGCCCGGCCGATCACTTGGTCGGAACTTCGCGTGGCAGCGCGGTATAGCTGCCCAGCCACTTCTCCTGGATGGCCTTGATGCGGCCGTCATCGGTCATCTTCAGCAGCGCCGCGTTGACCGCGTGCGCGAAGCTGTCGCTATCGGCCCCCTTGCGGAACACCCAGGCGAAATAGGTCGCCTGGCCGAAGGTCGCGGGCTGGAACAGCGCGAAGCTCTCCGGCCGCTTCTTGACCAGGTAGGTGAGGTTGGGCAGCGAGCCGGCAACCGCGTCGAGCCGGCCGGTGGCGAGATCGGCATAGGCCTCGTCGGTGGTGCCGTATTCCTTGATGGTGATCCCCCCCAGCTGCTTGCCATAGGCTTCGAGCTGGCGGAACTGTGCCGTGCCCTGCTGCACACCGACGGTCTTGCCCTTGATGTCGGCGGGCTTCACCAGTTTGCTGTTCTTGCCGTGCACCAGCGCCACCGACGCATCGGCGATCGGCAGGCTGAAGGTGTAGCGCTGCAGCCGTTCCGGGGTGATCGTCACCGGCGCGATGATGATGTCGAATTTCTTGACCTCGAGGCCCGGCAGTTCGGCAGTCCACGGGATGTCCTGATAGACCGGTGTCGCGCCGATCTCCTTGGCGACCCCGTCGAACAGGTCCTTGGTCATCCCCTCATAGGTGCCGTTCACGATCATGTCGAACGGCGCGTAGTGCATGTCGGTCGCGGTCACGATCTTGCCCGCGGCTTTGATGTCGGACAGTTGGTCGGCCATCGCCGGCAGCGTCACGGCAAGTGCGGCAAGGCCGAACAGGGCGCCTTTGAGCGCGGTGGAAAACGGCATGTGGTTCCTCCTGGTAGATGTCCGGCGACCATCGCCAAACGTCGATTATCGGGGTGGGCTTGCGTCAGAGAATGCCCGGCAGGTTGAGATGATGTTCGCGGGCGCAGTCAAGTGCGATTTCGTAGCCGGCATCGGCATGGCGCATCACCCCGCTCGCCGGGTCGTTCCACAGCACCCGGGCGAGGCGGGCATCGGCATCCGCGGTGCCGTCGGCACAGATCACCATACCGGCATGCTGCGAGAACCCGATGCCGACGCCGCCGCCGTGGTGGAGCGACACCCATGTGGCGCCGGAGGCCGTGTTGAGAAGCGCATTCAGCAGCGGCCAGTCCGATACGGCATCGGAGCCGTCGCGCATCGCCTCGGTCTCGCGGGTGGGGCTGG
>DATJEA010000646.1:0-6629 GCA_035497095.1 Acetobacteraceae bacterium
CGCCGAAGCGGTAAACTCCACCAAAGTGACAAGCAAATACCAGGCCATAAAAAAAGATTTAGACAATTCAATAAATTAAAAGCTCCCCCTCGGCAGGAGAGGCCAAATTCCGTAAAAAATCCCGACGAATCCCGTGAATCCATCGGGAAAAACGCCGGCGCCATCGCTCCAAACGCCTCATCCAAAAGGATGAAGCCGATTCAGCTTTTTGAATCAAGGCCGTGGGAAAATGGCGTTGCAACGGCATGTGTCAGGATAATTTACACTCGCGCGCGGCGCTCACTGCATCCCGCCGCGCGCGGCGATCGGCCACAGGCATTCCACCCTGCCGCCGCGCATGCCCACATACCAGTCGTGGCGGTCCACCGTCGGGTCGCAATGGCCGGGCACCAGGCGCAGCTTCTCGCCGATTTTCGGCGCCGTGGTCTCCGAGCCGAATTCCAGCTTGCCGTGCTCGTCGGAGGCCGAGGTGAAGCGGATATCCGGGCGCTGCCAGACCAGCGGCATGCCGCTGTCGATCGCCACCGCCTTGTGCCCGGCATCGGTGACCGCGAGGCCGGCGCGCGGCGCGCTCATCACGGTGGCCAGCACGAACAGCGCGTTGCGGAAGGTGGCGACCGGCTTGCCGTGAATGTCCAGGTTGCGGCCGTAATCGGCGTCCATGAAGCAGTAGCTGCCGGCCTGCAATTCGGTGAACACGCCGCTGGCCAGCTCATGCTCGAAGCTGCCGGTGCCGGCGCCGCCGACGATCGGGCAATCCAGCCCCTGCTGGCGCAACTGCTCCACGGTGCGCCTTGTGTCGTCGACACACGCGGCGATGGCGAAATGCCGTTCCTCCGGCTTGCGCAGGTGCTGGGCGCGGCCGTGATAGGCCTGCAGCCCGCCGAACCGCAGATGCTTGCTGGCGGCGATCGCCTTCGCCAGCGCCACCGCCTCGCCGCCCGGCGCCACGCCGCAGCGATTGCCGCCGACATCGATCTCCACCAGCACGCTGAGCCGGATGCCGGCATCGCGCGCGGCGGTTTCCAGCGCCGCCACCTGCCCGGCATCGTCGGCGCAGACCGCGACGGTGGCGATGCCGGACAGGGCGGCCAGCCGCGCCAACTTCGAGGCGCCGACGATCTCGTTGCTGACCAGGATGTCGGCCACCCCGCCCCAGGCCAACACCTCGGCCTCGGCCACCTTCTGCACGCATTGGCCGATGGCGCCGCGGGCGATCTGGCGATGCGCCACCACCGGCGATTTATGCGTCTTGGCATGGGCGCGCAGGCGGACATTGGTGCCGGCGAGTTTGCTGGCCCCCGCTATCTTGCTGGCCATCGTGTCGAGATTGGCCTCGAAGGCGTCGAGGTCGATCAGCAGGGCAGGGGTGTCCACCTCGTCCTCGGGCATGCCGGGGCGGGCGGGGGGCGGTTGCAGCATGGCGGAAGACTCCTCGGGTCGGTGGCGGAGTGTCGTCGCCATGAGCCGCGCCGACAAGCCGGCGTTACGACAGGCTGGCCAGCTCGCGCCGCAGCCGGTCGGCATCGGCCACATCGCGCTCCATCGCGGCATGCTCGGCGCGCCATAGCGGCAGGGCGGCGGCCAGCGTGGTGCGGCCGGCATCGGTCAGCACCAGGCGGCGGGCGCGGCGGTCGAGCGCGTCGGGATGCACCGCCACCAGGCCACGGCGTTGCAGCGGCTTCAGCGCCGCGGTCAGCGTGGTGCGGTCCATCGCCAGCAGGGTGGCGACCGGCGCCAGGGTCGGCGGCTCCGGCCGGTTCAGTGCCATCAGCAGCGAGAACTGGCCGCTGGTCAGCGCGGCCGGGCGCAATGCGGCGTCGAACCGGCGGGCGGCGGCGCGGGCGGCGCGTTGCAGATGCAGGCACAGGCAGGCGTCGCGCACCTCAAGCGTGGTCTGGAATGAAATCGGGTTTGACATCGCCGGTATAGGTTGATATCCGCATATTCACTTCATCATGAACCGGAGAAGACCACCATGCAAGCCCAGCCCTATCTGTTCTTCGATGGCAGCTGCGACGAGGCGCTTGACTTCTATGCCAAGGCGGTCGGCGCCAGGCTGGGCATGAAGAGCTATTTCCGCGATTCGCCGGACCAGTCGATGGTGCGGCCGGAGACGCGCGACAAGGTGATGCACGCGATGCTGAGGATCGGCGAGACCACCATCTTCGCCTCGGACGGGCATTGCGGCGGCGCGGCCAGCTTCGAAGGCTTCGCGATTTCGCTGACCGCCGACAGCAAGGCCGATGCGGAGCGCTGTTTCGCGGCGCTGGCCGAGGGCGGCACGGTGCAGATGAAGCTGGCCAAGACCTTCTTCGCCGGCGCGTTCGGCATGCTGAAGGACAAATTCGGCGTCGGCTGGATCGTGCTGGCCGAGCCGATGGGCGGCTGAGGCGCCGGCGCCCCCGGTGGCAGGCTGCCACCACGGGTAGTTATGACTTATACCTGAAATCGAAATCCGCGGCCCGGCGTCCGCTGCGCGCCGGGCCGCGCAGCAGCAGGAGCCGCTTCGATGCCGAAAATCAGCACCTGCCTCTGGTTCGGCAAGGATGCCGAGGCCGCCGTCCGCTTCTATGTCTCGCTGGTGCCGGGCTCCAGCCTCGACCACATCCAGCGCTCGCCGGCGGACTGGCCTGGCGGCAAGGCCGGCGAGGTGATCCTGTTGAGTTTCACCCTCGGCGGCCAGAGCTTTCAGGCGTTGAATGGCGGCAGCCCGGCCGAGTACGGCACCGCCGCGTCGATTTCGGTCGCCTGTGCCGATCAGGCGGAAGTCGACCGGCTCTGGACCGCGCTGACCGCCGATGGCGGCAGCGAAGTCGCGTGCGGCTGGCTGCGCGACAAATGGGGCGTGCCGTGGCAGATCGTGCCGGAGGTGATGCTGCGCCTGTTGGCTGACCCCGACCCGGCGGTTGCCGCGCGCGCGTTCGACGCCATGACCAGGATGGTCAAGCTCGACATCGCCGCGCTGGAGCGTGCGGCCGCCGGATAGGCATCATGCCCGCTGGCCGGTCAGCAGCCCGTCCAGCGCATCGGCGATGCCGAACGGCCCCGGCAGCCCGCCGAGCGGGAACAGCCGGGTGACATGGCCCATCTTGCGGCCGGGCCGGACCTCGGTCTTGCCGTAGAGATGGCCGATCAGGCCGGGGGTGGCGAGGATTTGCGGCCACAGCGCGGTCTCCTCCGGCCCGACCAGGTTCTTCATCACCGCGTCGGAGTGGCGGATCGCCGGCGGCAGCGGCAGGCCGGCGACGGCGCGGATCTGCATCTCGAACTGGCTGGCCGGGCAGGCGTCGACGGTCCAGTGGCCGGAATTATGCGGGCGCGGCGCGATCTCGTTGACCAGCACGCTGCCATCGGCGGCGATGAACATCTCCACCGCCAGCAGTCCGACCAGATCGAGCGCCTCGGCCACGCGGTGCGCCAGCGCCTGGGCCATGGCGGCGGTCTCGGGCGGGATCGGCGCCGGGGCCAGGGTCATGTCGAGGATATGGTCGCGGTGGCTGTTCTGCACCGTGTCGAACGCCGAGATCGCGCCATCGGCGCCGCGCGCCACCACCACCGAGACCTCGCAGGCGAAATCGACGAAGCCTTCCAGGATCAGCGGTTTCGGCGCCAGGGCGGCGAAGGCGGGCGCCAGATCGTCCGGCGTGCGCAGCGTCGCCTGGCCCTTGCCGTCATAGCCGAGCCTTGTGGTCTTCAGGATCGCCGGCAGGCCCAGTTCGGCGACCGCGGCGCGTAGCCCCTCCAGGCTGTCCACTGCCCGCCAGGGCGCGGTGGCGGCGCCGGCGGTGTTGAGGAAGGTCTTTTCTGCCACCCGGTCCTGGCTCAGCCGCAGCACCGAGGGCGACGGGCGCACCGGCTTCAGCGAGGCCAGCAGGTCGAGCCCCGCGGCGGAGACGTTCTCGAACTCGAAGGTGATCACATCGACCCGGCCAGCGAAAGCGCGCAGCGTCGCCGGGTCCTCATAGGCGCCGAGCGTCGCGCCAGCCGAGACCTGCGCGGCCGGGCTGTCCGGCTCGGGCGTCAGGATATGGCAGCGATAGCCGAGCCGCGCCGCGGCCAGCGCCGCCATGCGGCCGAGTTGCCCACCACCGACGATGCCGATGGTGGCGTTGGGCGGCAGCGGGAAGCTCATGGCGCCGGCGGGTCGGTCGGTTCGGTGGCCACCGCCTCGGTTTGGGCGGCACGCAGCGCGTCGAGCCGCTCGGCCAGGGCCGGATCGGACAGCGCCAGGATGCTGGCCGCCAGCAAGGCAGCGTTGATCGCCCCGGCGCGGCCGATCGCCAGCGTGCCGACCGGAACGCCAGCCGGCATCTGCACGATCGACAGCAGCGAATCCATGCCAGAGAGCGCCTGACTCTCCATCGGCACGCCGAGCACCGGCAGGCGGGTCCAGGCGGCGCACATGCCGGGCAGATGCGCCGCCCCGCCGGCGCCGGCGATGATCACCTGCAAGCCACGGCCGCGCGCCTCCCGCGCATAGGCGGCCAGCCGGTCCGGCGTGCGGTGGGCGGAGACGATGCGGGTTTCGAGCGGCACGTCCAGCCCGTGCAGCATCTCGGCGGCATGGCGCATCACCGGCCAGTCCGACTGGCTGCCCATGATGATGCCGACCAGCGGTGGGGCGGTCATGGCGTCACGCGATGCTGTCCGGGATCAGCCGGGATTCCAGCCAGCCGACCTCGTCCTTCAGCAGCAGCTTGCGCTTCTTCAGCCGCGCCAGGTGCAGATGGTCGACCGGCCCGGCTTCGACCAGCCTGGCGATCACGGTGTCGAGGTCGCGGTGCTCGCTGCGCAGCTCGTGCAGCTTGCGCAGCAGGGAATCGTGATCCGTCAGCATGCTGGCACCCCGATCTGCAAAGTGACGAAACCGTAGCATGCCGCCTTGGTGTTTCTCGTGGCAAACGCCATGTCTTTGGCGTTACGCTCGCCCGGCGGGATGGCCCCGGCAGCATTCGGGTCCTTCCCGCTTCCGGCCGGAATCGTCCGGCTATACGGTAGCGCTGAACAGGAGGCGACATGAGCCTGCAGTCCCGCATCGAGACCTTGAAATCCCGCCATGCCGGCCTTGAGAGTCGGATTTTCGAGGAAGACCAGCGTCCGCAACCCGATGCCGGCACGCTCTCCCGCCTTAAACTGGAAAAACTCCGGCTCAAAGAGGAGATGGAGCGGCTGAAAGGCGACCCTCGGCTGAGCTGAGGCACGCCCTGCCGGGGTGAGCGGGCGGGACATGCTCGTGTCCCGCCCATACCTATCAGCAGCGTTAGCATAAGCACGGTTATCATCTTCTGCCTGCACGCCGGGCACGGCCATCTCGCTCGGCCGGCTCAGGCGGCTTCGTCGGAGTCGGGCATCGGCAGCGGTGGCACCGCCAGCCCCTCGCGTTGCAGCCGCTCATTGGCCTGGGTGACCATCATATGCAGGTCGGTCTGGGTGCACAGGCCGAGGATCACCGGGTCGCGCGGCTTGATATTGGCCGAGTTCCAGTGGGTGCGGTCGCGCACCTTCTGGATGGTGTCCTTGGTGGTGCCCATCAGCTTGCCGATCTGCGCCTCAGTCAGTTGCGGGTAGTTGCGCAGCAGGAAGGCGATGCCGTCCGGCCGGTCGTTGCGCTTGGCTACCGGAGTATAGCGGGCGCCCTTGCCGCGCTTGGGGATCGGCATGACGGAGGGCGAGAGCTTCAGCCTGGCTTCCGGGTCTTTTTCGCAGCGGGCGATCTCCTCGGCGGTCAACTGGCTGTTGGCCACCGGGTCGTAGCCGACGATGCCTTGCGCCACCTCGCCATCGGCAATGGCCTGCACCTCAAGCGGATGCATGCCGCAGAGTTCGGCGATCTGGGTGAAGGTCAGGCCGGTCTTGTCGATCAGCCACACGGCGGTGGCCTTTGGCATTAGCGGCAGGGTCATGGCATCGTACCTCTTGGCCTCACACGGATCGGGCTCCCGCCGGCACTCTGTTGGCAGCAGCACCTTCCGGAACCCCGGGACAGCCTATGGGGGGAGGCCGGCATATGGACCCCGCGACCCGCCATGGTCAAGTCGTACGGCGAGTTTGCAACGGATCGAAGGATGAAAAACATGCTGACCGACGACGATCTGCCCCGGCCGAAACCGGCCCGCCTGACCAGGCCCGTGCTGGATCTCTGGGGGGTGGCGGAACTGGAGGCGTATATTGACGAATTGCGCGCCGAAATCCTCCGCGCGGAGGCGGATATTCTGCGCAAACAGGCGCATCGCAGCGCTGCCGACGCGGTGTTTCGCACACCCTGAAAAAAGGGGGGTGGCGCGTGCCACCCCCGATTCCAGTGTTGCGCGAATTGCCGTTACGCAGCCTGAGCCTCGGGCTGCGCCTCGACCTGCGGCACCGTCTGGGGCACGCTGGTGCCGACCGGGATGCGGCGGGCCTTCAGCGCCTCGGGCACCACGCGGCGCAGCGAGACGTGCAGCAGGCCGAGATCCATGTTGGCGCCCTCGACCACGATGTGCTCGGCGAGCGCGAACCGGCGCTCGAACGCGCGCCCGGCGATGCCGCGATACAGCAACTCCGGCTGCGTGCCCTCGGTCTGCGCCTGGGCGGCGATGAACAGCGTATTGTCCTTCACCGTCAGCTCGATGTCCTCGGGCCGGAAG
>DATJEA010000647.1:0-10764 GCA_035497095.1 Acetobacteraceae bacterium
GTGAACCCAGCCTCGCGCGCCCGCGCCGCGGTGGCATCGCCCACCGCGAGCAACCGGCAGCCGCGATGCCCGGCGAGCGCCGGCAGCGCGTTGGCGCTGGTGGCCAGCACCGCCTGCACCGCGTCCGGCGCCGGCAGCCGGGGGGCGAGGTGTTCGATCCGCAGCACCGGCGCGATCAGCGCCGCGTGGCCCAGCGCCTCCAGCCGGCGTGCGGTCTCGGCGGCGCCGGGCGGCGGCCTGGTGACCAGCACCAGGCGGCGAATACCCTCAGGCAAGAATATCGCGCGGACTGTCGGCGCGCAGGCTGGCGCCCAGTTCGCGGCCCAGCCGGGCGGCATCCGCCACCGGCCCGGTCAGGCTGCGCTTGAGCAGGAACGTGCCGTCCGGCCGCGCCACCAGCCCGGTCAGGTGCAACTGCCCCGCCGCCCCCGGCAGCAGCCGCGCATGGCCGCCGATCGGCGTGCGGCAGGAGCCGTCCAACTCGGCCAGCAGCGCCCGCTCGGCGGTGGAGACCGCCTTCGCCTCGGGGTCCTCGATCGCCCGCAGCAGGTCGCGCAGCTCGGTGTTGTCGGCGCGCACCGTGATGCCGACGATGCCCTGGCCGGCCGACGGCACCATGATCTCGGGGTCCAGCACCACCGAGGCGGCGTCCTCCATGCCCAGCCGCCGCAGCCCGGCCAGCGCCAGCAGCGTCGCCGCACAGGCGCCATGCGCCAGCTTGTCCAGCCGCGACTGCACGTTGCCGCGCATGGTGACGGCATGCAGGTCGGGCCGCGCATGCAGCAACTGCGCCTGCCGCCGCAGCGACGAGGTGCCGATCACTGCCCCTGGCGGCAGGCTGGCATAGGGTGCCGCAGGGTCGGGCCGATCGAGGCCGGGGCGGAGGATCAGCGTGTCGCGGGCGTCCTCGCGCTTCAGCGTGCAGGCCAGCACGATGTCCGGCGGCAACTGGGTTTCCAGGTCCTTCAGGCTATGCACCGCGAAGTCGATCCGGCCGTCGATCAGCGCCTCGTGAATTTCCTTGGCGAACAGCCCCTTGCCACCGATATCCGCCAGCCTGGTGCCGGCCGCCTGGCTGGCGTCGCCGCTGGTATGGATGGCGTGTTCGACGAACATATCCATATCGCGCAGCACCGGGCAGAAGGTGCGCAGCAGCGCCAGGAAATGCCGCGTCTGCCACAGCGCCAGCGGCGAGCCACGGGTGCCCACGCGCAGCGGCAAGAGCCCGCCATGCGGCCGAATGCCGAGCGGGGAGGTGTTGGTGTCCGACATGCGCGTCCTCTATTACCTGTGGCGCGCAAAGGGAAGGTGGCGAATGGCAGAGCAGCGTATTGGTCCGGTCCTGGGTATCGAGAGTTCCTGCGACGACACCGCCGCCGCGGTGCTGGCCGCCGATGGCCGCATCCTGGCCGAGGCGGTCGCCACCCAGGCCGACCACGCGGCGTTCGGCGGCGTGGTGCCGGAGATCGCCGCGCGCGCCCATCTGGCCGTGCTGCCCGGCCTGGTGCGGCGGGTGATGCGCGAAGCCGGGCTTGATTTCGCCGACCTCGCGGCGGTGGCCGCCAGCGCCGGGCCGGGGCTGATCGGCGGCCTGATCGTCGGCTCCGGCTTCGCCAAGGGCGTGGCGATCTCCCGCCGGCTGCCATTCGTCGCGGTCAACCACCTGGAAGCGCACGCGTTAACGGCGCGACTGCCGGCGCTCGGGACCGAGGCGGCGTTCCCCTATCTGCTGCTGCTGCTCTCCGGCGGTCATTGCCAATGCGTCGCCGTCGAGGGCGTCGGCCGCTACCGCAGGCTGGGCGGCACCATCGACGACGCGATCGGCGAGGCGTTCGACAAGGCCGCCAAGCTGCTCGGCCTCGGCTGGCCCGGCGGCCCGGCGGTGGAGCGGCTGGCGGCCTCCGGCGACGCACGAAAATTCGCCTTCCCGCGCCCGCTGCTCGGCCGCGCCGGCTGCGACTTCAGTTTCTCCGGCCTGAAAACCGCGGTGGCGACGACGATCGCCGCCTACCCGCCCGGCCCGCTGCCGGCGCAGCTTGCCGCCGACCTGGCCGCCAGCTTCCAGCAGGCGGTCGCCGATACGCTGGCGGATCGGGCCGACCACGCGATGGTTATGTTTCGTACCGATCACCCCACCGCCGACCTGCTGGTGGTTGCCGGCGGCGTCGCCGCCAACGCCACCCTGCGCGCGGCCTTGCATGCCGCCGGCGCCCGGCACGGCTTCCGCCTGGTGGCGCCGCCGCAGCGGCTCTGCACCGACAACGCGGTGATGGTCGCCTGGGCGGCGCTGGAGCGGCTGCGGCTGGGCCTGGTCGACGGCCTGGACCACGCCCCCCGCCCGCGCTGGCCTTTGGAGCAGCTTACGCCTGGATGAACCCCACGCTATCCGCCTCCAGCACCGCGCAGGTGAGCGGCCCGCCGAACACCGCGCCGGTATCCAGCCCGATCCGGTTGCGCCGCACCACCGGCGTCTTGTGCGGCGTGTGGCCATGCACGATCACCGCGCCGAAATCCGCCTCGCTGTAGAGAAAGCTGGCACGGATCGACAGCAGGTCCGACGCCGCCTGCGCCTCCAGCGCCACGCCCGGCCGCACCCCGGCATGCACGAACAGATAGCCGCCCTCCCGATGCCGCAGCGCCAGGCCGCGCAGAAACGCCATCTGCGCCGCAGGAACATGCCCGGCCCAACTGGCGCGCGGCGCATCCGGGTCGCCGCCCCAACTGGCCAGCGCCTGCCGCCCGCCGGCGATCATCCAGTCGGTCGCCGCCGCCCCCTGGCCGGAGAGCGCGTCGATCATGGTCCGCTCATGATTGCCCATCAGATTGACGGTCGGCACGCCTTGCAGCGGATCGCCGGCGGCCAGCCTGGCCACCACCGCCGCACTGTCCGGCCCGCGATCGACATAGTCGCCGAGATGCAGCAGCAGCGGCGCCGCCACCGGCCGGGCGGCCAGATCGGCGGCAATCGCCGCATGCAGCGCCCATAACCGTTCCGCGCAGCCATGAATATCGCCGATCGCGTAAACCCGCCGGCCAGGCGGCAGCGTCGCGGGTGCCGGTTGCAGCCTCATGCCGCCACCCGGCGCCGTTCGCGCCGCACGTTCCAGGTGGTGGAGACGAAGATCACCGCGCCGCCGGCCATGGTCCAGACGCTGGGAATATCGGCGAACACCAGATAGCCGGCCAGCGAGGTCCACAGCAGGTCGAGGAACTTGATCGGCTGGGTGGCCGAAATATCGGTGGCCAGGAACGCCCGGTTGACGCAGTAATGCCCGATGCTGCCGGTCACCCCGCAGACGATGAACGCCAGCCATTGCAGCGGCGACGGCCACACCCAGCCGGCGATCGCGAATGGCAGCGTGAACAGCGACACCGTGATCGACATCCAGACCAGGATCACCTCGGGCTTGTCGTGCCTGGTCAGCGCCTTGGCGATCAGAAACGAGGCGGCGAACAGCGGCGCCGAGCCCAGCATCGCCAGGTGATACAGCCCGGTGCTGCCGCCGATTCCCGGCAGCACCACGATCAGCACGCCGCCGAAGCCGATCGCCACCGCCAGCCAGCGCGCCGGCACCATCTTCTCGCCCAGCACCAGCGACGCACCGATCATCACAAAAATCGGCGAGGTGAAACCGATCGCCGTCATATCGGCCAGCGGAATGTTCGGCAGCGCGATGAACCACAGCAGCAGCCCGGCGGTATGCACCCCGCCACGCCACAACTGGCCGCCGAGCCGGTTCGGCCAATACGCCGCCAGCCCGGCGCGCAGGATGAACGGCGCCAGCAGCAGCAGCCCGACGAAATAGCGCAGGAACTGCGTCTCGAAGATCGGCAGCACCAGCGTCAGCGCCCGCATGATGGTGTTCAGCACCGCGAACAGCACCCCGGCGCTGGCCATCCACAATATGCCGCGCATGGTCGGCGACAAAGTCAGCAGCCCGGCGCGCAGCCGCTCCAGCGCGCTCATCCGCCGCGGCCCGATACGCTGGTGCGGGCGGCGGGACTCGAACCCGCAAGCCTCTCGGCAACGGATTTTAAGTCCGCTGTGTTTACCAGTTTCACCACGCCCGCTCCACGGCGGCGCGTCGCCTGCCGGCCGCCGGGAGCCCGCCGCATACCGCATCCGGCCCGACGCAGTCTATGTATGGCCGGATGATCGGAGATCCTCGACAGTGATGCGCGGCGCGTCAGCCGTGTCTAGAGTCTGGCGCAAACCGAGGCAACCCGCCAGCCCATTGCCGCGCCGCGCGCGTCACCGCCTCACGCCACCGCCTGCCCCGCCGCCTCCACCACGCGCGGCGCCCCCGGCAGCGCCTGCCCATCGCCGGCCCGCCGCACCTCGATGCTGTGGCGCGCCAGCGGCGCCAGCCCGTCCGGAATGGCAAAGCTGAAGCCGTGCCGCCCGTCGCCGATGCCGGCCCGCAGCAGATCGCCGCGGAACCGGTTGGCCAGCACCTCGCCGAGCAGCACGCCCCCGGCCAGCACCCGCAACCGCACCGCCCGGCCCGGCGCCGCCTCGTCGCAGGCCCAGCCGGCGACCAGCGCCCGGTCGGCCCGTTCCAGATTGCCGATCAGCCGGCCCGGCGCCGGCCCGGCCCCGGCATAGAGCCCGGCACGCGCCGCCAGCCGGGCGCGCAACGCCTCCAGCGCCTCGCCCTGCTCGACCCGCGGCGCGCAATACACCGCCGGCCCGCTCGGCGCATCCGGATACAGCGCCCGGTATTCGGCCGCATTTTGGAACATCCCCCGGCTGTCATCATCGACGAAACTCTCCGCCGGCGCCCCTTCCGCCAGGATCACCGCATGGCGCTCCAGTTCCAGATGGAAATACTCCACCTGCTCCACCGCCTCGGCCCGCACGATCGAGATGCCGTTGACCAGGGCCGCCGCCGGCACCAGCACGCCGTCGAGATACAGCGCATGCTGCGGTGACACCCACAGCGCCCGTCGCGGCACATTTTCGGCCAGCGCGCCTTCATGGATGCACACCGGCAGCACGTCGCGGTTGGCCGCCGCGAACCGCCCGCCATAGCCGCGCCGGCCGATCCAGCGCAGCGGCAGCACCGCCCGCCCATCCGGCAGGAAGTGGGTGATCAGCAGGTCGCCGATCGCCAGCGCCTCCACCGCCACCTCGCCGCGCTCGGTCAGCACCCTGGTGCCGCGGCGATAGCAGGCCACGCCGTCGACGATCAGCCGCGTGCTGCTGTCGGTATCGGCGTAGGCGTGGAAGACCATCCCGCCATAGTCGCCGCTCAGTTGCAGTTGCACGCTGGTGCCGCCCTCGGTCACGGTCAGGATGTCGCTGCCGCTGTCCAGCGAGGCCATGCCGCTGCTGGCGAACACCACATCCTGCAAATCGATGATGCCACCGCTGGCCAGCGTGACCCCGGTCAGCACCCCGCCGGAATAGACCTGCGCCAGGCCGCCGCCGCTCACCGCGGTAGCGCTCGCGGTGCCGCCCGAGAACACATACTGGACCCCGCCGCTGTCCACCCGCGTGCCGCTGGCCATGCCGCCGGAGAGCACCCGCATCGTGCCGCCGCCGCTCACCCGCGTGGCGATCGCGGTACCGCCCGACGACACATGCTCCAGGCCGCCGCTGTCAATCGCCGTGCCGATCGCGTAGCCGCCGGTGAGCGCGCCCACGAACCCGCCGGAGGCCACCTCGGTATCGGTCGCGATACCGCCGGAGGAGGCGTTCAGATAGCTTCCGCTGTTGACGGTGGCGGAGACGATATTGCCGCCGTCACGCACGCCGATGCCGGCGCCGAGGCTGGCGGTGGTCAGGCTGGCGGTGCCGCCGGACGAAATGAACTGGTAGGCGCTGACGCCGACCAGTTCGGTCGCGATCGCCAGGCCACCCTGTTTTACGAGCTGTTCGTTGGCCGCATTTTCGGCGCCGCCGTTCACCACCGTGGCGCTGGCGGTGCCGCCGGACGATACCACCTGAAGGGCGCTGCTGCCGGCAAGCGTGGTGCCGGTCGCAACACCGCCCGCGCGCACCCCCTCTTCTCCGCCGTCGCGGACGGCGGTGCCCGAGGCGGCGCCCTGATAGAGAAACTGGTAGGCGTCGAGGCCGGAAATTGTCGCCGAGACGGCAGTGCCGCCGGAACTGATGTTCTGCCCGCCGCCAGGGCCGACGATGGTGCCGATCGCCGCGCCGTAGATGCCGGCGAAGCCACCGCTGCTCACCACGGTGTCGATCGCGGTGCCGCCGAACTGCACTTGCAGCGTATCGCCGTCACCGAGCAGCAGTCCGCTGCTGATGACGCCGGAGGAGACCGTGGTGTCTGACATGGGTTTACTCCTCAGTTCAATGAATGGTCATGCGATGAACCCGGCGCGGCGAACCCGGCGGCGGGCGCGATTTCGAGCAGGCCGGGAACCCGCCCGATGGTGGCCAGCACATGCTCGGCGGTGATCAGCCTGGTGCATTCGAACTGCCGCGGCGTGTCGGCGTGGCGCGGGCACCACATGAAATCCTTGTGATCGAACCGCAGCCGCGGGTCGTTCCAGCAACTGTTGCAGGTGTGCCAGTTGATCACCCGGTACGGCGTGGCGAATTCGTTGGTCGGATGGGTGAAGCCGCTGATCAGCACCACCGGCGTGCCGACCGCCCAGGCCAGCCACGACAGCCCGGAGGACAGCCCGACGAACAGGTCGGCGTGTCGCAGCCAGCGCGCCCGCTCGGCCAGCGGCCGGTCGCCGGTCTGGTCCTCGGCGCCATGCGGAATATGCGTCCAGACCAGCCCGAAGCCGTGCACCGGCTTCTGGTCGATGCAGATCACCCGGTAGCCGCGCGTCCGCAGCCCGGCCACCACGCCGCGCCAGCCATCCGGGTTGTTCCACATCTTGCAGCCGCTGCTCGCCTGCACCGCGATCACCGCGTAGCGCTCGGCGATCGGCCGGCTGGCATCGGGCAGGGCGAGCCGCGGCGGCGCCTCGGTGGGGGCGACACCGAGAATATAGCCGGCGGTGCGGTGCAGCCCGACCAGGCGGAAATCGGTCGGCTGCCAGATGCGGTCGGCATCGTCGAAGAACAGCCCGAGGCAATAGCTGGCGTAGCAGCCCTCGGCCAGCTTCTGCGCGACCACCTCGTCATGGGTAACGAAGCGTATCGAGGGGTAGGCGTCGCGGAACAGCGGGATGAGCAGTGCGGCCATCGCGCAGACGAGCCGGCAGCCATGCCGCTCGGCGAAGCGGGCGGCATAGGGCAGCCAGCCCAGCGTGTCGCCCAGCGTGCCGACCGGAAACTGGATCAACACATCCTGGTTGCGCGCATCGTAATCATGGCTGAACACCAGGCTGGCGGCGCCGGCGGCATCCAGCTCCCGGATTTCGATGCCGAAGCGGATATAGAAGCGTTTCGACGAGTTGACGAAGGCACCCTGATTCTCGCTATGGAACAGGATGTTGCCGGTATCAAGGTCGCGCAGCCGCACCTGCCAACGGCCCTCGCTGCGATTGGGCAGCACCACGCGGGCGCCGAGGTTGAAGTCGTAGCGGATACCGCCCGGGCCGGCCTGGGTGGGCTGCTCGGCGGGCGGCGGATAGGCAGGCTTGCTGTCGGCCCGCTCGGCGTTGGCCGTTGGGCCGCTGGCGCTGTGGCGGTCGTCCTGCACGACACGGTTCATCCCTCAAACGAGACGATGACGTATACCGTAATGGTTATTGATAATGCATTTTGGCGATAATGCAAACCATATTCGCCGCGGGTGGCGAAACGTGACGTGCCGCCAGCCGGCCGCGACAAAGCAGACCTTACCTCTGCGCGATGATCTCCACCGGCGCGATCGCTCCGGCCCGGATCGCCGCGATCATGTTGGCCGTCTTCTGCGGCGCCTCCGGTCCCATGATGATCTGCAACCCCAATGGCGACGGCCCGGCGGCCTGGCGCGCCTGCATCGCCGCCGCGAAGGCGCGCGCGGTGTCGCTGCGGTCAAGCTCCGAGACGATGCTGAAGCCGGCGGCTTCCAGGGCGGTGCGATAGGTTGCCGGCGGTGTGACGAAACTGGTCTGGGGCGTGCTGGCCCAGGGCAGCGGGAAGCCGAGCTCGCCCGGCCCGATCCGCATCACGTCGTAGATCGCGAACATGCCGCCGGCCCGCAGCACCCGATGCACGCCGGCGCAGAGCGCCGCCTTGTCGGCGATGTTCATGCCGACATGCAGCAGCATGGCGCCGTCGAAGCTGGCGTCGGGGAAGGGCAGGGCGGTGGCGCTGCCCTGCCGGAAGCTCACCAGGTCGCCGAGGTCCATCCGGCGGGCGAGGCTGGTGGCAACCTTGGCGTATTCGGCCGAGAGTTCGAGGCCGGTGACGCGGCAGCCATAGCGCGATGCCAGATGCCGCGCCGGGCCGCCGATGCCGCAGCCGAGGTCGAGCAGATGCATCGAGGCGGTCAGCAGCAGCGCTTCGCCCAGCGCCTCGGTGGCTGCGCCGCCGCCGATATGGAACTCATCGGCGCCGTCCAGATCGTCCGGTTGCAGCCGCTCCCGGTCGCGCCCCATCGCCGCCAGCCCGGCCAGCAGCGCCGCCTCCAGCCCGCCATGGCGATAATGCGCCGCCACGTCCCGCTCGATGGTCATGTCGCTCTCCCTGATTATCGGGCCTCCAGCCCCTCCTGAAACAGCGCCGCCTCGCGCGCCCGCCGGTCGCGCAAGCCGCGCAGGGTGGGCCAGAGTCGGCGCATCGCCAGCAGCGCCGCCGGCACCTGCTCGGGGTGCCCGGCGGCCAGCGCGTCGCGGATCTGGCGCATTTCCAGCCGCCGGTCATCAGCGCTGCTGTCCTGCATCGCGGCGCCGCGGTTATACACCAGGCTGACGAGAGCACCACGCGATAATAACGGTAATGTGTCGAAATTCGGAAACGCGGCGCGCGCCTTGCCGACATAGGCCGGCAGCGAGCGGCGGGTGAACACGAACCAGGCCGCCGCCCAGCCGATGCGCAGCCGTGCCAGCGCCGCCACCCCCTCCGCGCTGCCCGGCCGGCCGAGCCAGGGCAGCAGCGCCGCCTGGGTGTCGCCGTCCAGCCGGTCGCCCCAGTCGGCGGCGAACTGCCCGCCCTCGAAGCGCAGGTCGTAACCGATGCCGATGGTCATCCCGCTGTCGCCGCCGGGATAGCAGGGGGCGGCCACCACCGCGTCGTAATGCGCCCGGCCGGAGACCTCCTCGCGGGCGATGAAGGTGACGGCTTCGGTGGCGATCTCCGGGCAGGGCGGCGGCAGGCTCTCCAGCCAGTTCCAGTCGGCGGCGGCGATGATGCCGGTTGCCGGCCGCGCGGCGTCACGCTGGCAGGCGCGCAGCGCGGCCTCGGTGCCCGGCCCGAACTGGCCGTCCTCATCGAGCAGCGCGCCGGCGCGGTTCAGCAGGCCCTGGGCGCGCGCCACTTCGGCGCCGCGATCGCCGTGTTGCAACTGGGGTCCGGGCATCGGCATGGCTCCTGTGCTGGTGCGGTGCATGTTAGACAAAATAACTTCGCTGTCAACCGCCGAGCATAGCCGGAATGGTTCTATAGCGGTATAGTTATAAGCCATGCGGCAACCGCCTCGGCGACCGCCTCCGGCTGCTCGGGAAACAGCGCGTGGCTGGCCCCTTGGATCACCAGTTTTTGCACCCGCGGGCCCAGTTCTGCACCCAATTCGTGCCATTTTTCGCGCGGTTTGAACGGGTCCTGCGCCGGAATCAGTTCGAGCAGCGGCGCCACCCCGGCGCCCCACCAGTCCGCCTGCCTAACCCCTTGTTTTTCGCGACAATCAATCTGCATCCGCTGGGTCGCTGGGTGCCAGCCATGCAGCCAGGGGCGCGGATCGTGGCCGGCGGCGAAAAACCCCAGCCGCAACGCCGCCAACCGTTCCGTCTCCGGAAGATCGGGGTTGCCGGCGATGCGCGGCGTGGCGGCGATCTCCGGCGCATACTGCCGCGCGGCGGCGGCGGCGAGCACCACGCCGCGCACCAGATCGGGGTGAGCCACCGCCGTCATGCGGGCCACGAAATGCCCGAACGCATGACCCAGGATCGCCGCGCGGCCACCACCCAACGCATTGATAACATGTGCGATATCATCGGCCATATGATGCAGGCTGACACCGTCGAGCGGCCCGCTGGAGCCACCCACACCGCGCGGCTGCGGGCGCAGCACGGTGTGGCTGGCGGCCAGCATCGCCGCGACCGAATCGAAATCCTGATACCCGTCACGGCCCAGCGACGGCAGCATCACCAGCGCCGGGCCGCTGCCCTCCAGCACCACCTCGATCCGGCCGGTGGGGGTCGTGACCGATTCGGCATGGCGCATCATAGTTATGTCTAATAACTATCGGGCGGAATCACGTTCTGCGCCGCGTTGGACAGCAGGAAGGCGGCCATGGTCTCGGCCGATTTGCGCCTGATGTCGTCCCAGGATTGCGGCGTGTGGAACGCCGAATGCGGGGTGATCAGCAGCCGGCCCTCCAGCCATTTCTCGCGGGCGCGATAGGCGCGCAGCAGTTCCGGCACCGGCTCCACCGGCGGTTCCACCGGGATCACATCGAGTGCCGCGCCGGCGACGTGGCCGTCGCGCAGCACGGTGGCCAGCGCGTCGATATCGATGATCGGGCCGCGCGCGGTGTTCACCACGATGGCGCCTTCCGGCAGCAGTTTCAATTCCTTGAGGCCGAGCATGCCGCGCGTCTCGGGGGTCAGCGGGGCATGCACCGACAGCACGTCGGACTGCGCCAGCAACTCCTCCAGCGTGCGGGCGCGGGCGATGCCGAGTGCCCGGTCGCTGCCGTT
>DATJEA010000648.1:0-3257 GCA_035497095.1 Acetobacteraceae bacterium
CCTGCAGGTGCAGCTCCTCCAGCACATGGCGCACCTGGCCGAGTGCCACCGCGTGGGAATGGGCGCGCTTCAGGCCGCCGATGGTGGCCCCCTTGATCGCCAGCAGGCAGTGTTCGACGCGCTGGAAGGCCTCGCCCACCACGTAGAGGCCGGATTCCGGCAGCAGGCTGTGCATGTCCGGCACCCGTCCGGCCAGGCTGTTCTCGGTCGGCATCATCGCCAGTGCGGCACGGCCGCTGCGCACCGCTTCCATCGCCGCCTCGAAGGTGTCGCAGGGCAGGGTTTGCATCTCGGGATAGGCGTTGCGGCAGGCCAGGTCGGAATAGGCGCCTGGGCGGCCCTGGAAGGCGATCAGTCCGGTCATGTCGGGATTATCTCTCGTTGAATCAAGGTTTTGGCGCCAGTGCGGCGCGCGCGCGCTCCAGGTCGGCTGGCGTATCGACGCCGAACGGGGCGTGCTCCACCCGGGCGCAGGCGATGCGCATGCCGGCTTCCAGCGCGCGCAACTGTTCCAGGCTCTCGCGCTTTTCCAGCGGCGATTCCGGCAAAGCGACGAAGCGTGCCAAAGCCTGGCGGCGGAAGGCGTAGATGCCGATATGATGCCAGAGCGGGCCGTCGCCGGAGGGGATCGCGGCGCGGGAGAAATACAGCGCCGGGGAGACCGCGCGGCCGCCGTCGAACGCCACTGCCGCCTTCACCACGCTGGCCAGCGCGGCTTCCTCCGGCGAGGTGATCGGCGCCACCAGGGTGGCGATGTCGATCGCCGGGTCGGCCAGCGGCGCCAGCACGCTGCGCAGGTAGTCGGGCGGGATGGTCGGCAGGTCGCCTTGCAGGTTCACGATCACGTCGTGCCGCGCCTCGGGGTCGAGCACCGCCAATGCCGCCTGCACCCGGTCGGAGCCGCGCGGCAGCGACGGGTCGGTCAGCACCGCGGTGCCGCCATCGGCGCGGATCGCGGCGACGATTTCGGCATCGCCACAGGCCACCGCCACCGGGCCGATATCGGCTTCGCGCGCCCGATCCAGCACATGCAGGATCATCGCGCGGCCATGAATATCGGCCAGCGGCTTGCCCGGCAGACGGGTGGAGGCCATGCGCGAGGGGATCAGAACGATAGGATTCATCGCTGCGCGTTCATCCGGTTGAGTTTTTACCGCCGCCCCCGCCGGGCGTGGGTTGAAGCGGGCTTGCCACTTGCCTATGGTGCGGCGCACCTTAGGTAGCTGGCTGGCGTCGTGCAACGGCCCGGCACCGCCAGCCACGACTCAAGGCGACTGAAAACGGTATCGGCTCTCGCGCGAGGAATGGCGTCGTATGGACAGCATGGAGATCAACAAGGCAATCGCCTCCGTTCTGGTGGTGGGGATTGCCTTCATGCTTTCGGCGGTGGTCGCCGATGGGCTGATCCAGCCGCACCATCTGGACAAGACGGTCCTGAAGATCGAGGGCGCGGGCGCTCCCGGCGCGGCGGCGCCGAAACAGGCGGAAGTGCCGCCGATCGCGCCGTTCATGGCCGCGGCCGATCCGGTGAAGGGCGGCGCGGACGCCAAGAAGCTGTGCGCGGCCTGCCACACCTTCACCAAGGACGGCAAGAACGGCGTCGGTCCGCATCTGTGGGACGTGCTGACCCGTGGCCATTCGGCGCTGGCCGATTACAGCTACTCGAAGGCGCTGGAGGCCAAGAAGGGCACCAAATGGACCTATGAGCAGTTGAACCACTGGCTGCTCAAGCCCGCCGAATACGCGCCCGGCACCAAGATGGGCTTCGCCGGGATCAAGAACGAGAAGGAGCGGGCGGACGTGATCGCCTATCTGCGCTCGCTGTCCGACAACCCGCCGCCGCTGCCGACGGTGGAGCCGGCCAAGGCCGCCGCCGCTGCTCCGGCCGCCGCGGCCCCGGCTGCCGCTGCTCCGGCTGCCGCGCCCAAGACGGCGCCGGCGGCGCCCGCCGCTGCCGCGCCCGCCGCTGCCCCGGCGGCCGCGAAGGATTCGATGGGGCTGCCGCCGATCGCGCCGCTCCTGGCCAAAGGCGACGTGGAGGCCGGCGCCAAGGATGCCAAGAAGCTGTGCTCGGCCTGCCATACCTTCACCAAGGACGGCCGCAACGGCGTTGGCCCGCATCTGTGGGACGTGCTGACGCGCGGCCACTCGGCGCTGCCGAACTTCAACTATTCGGCGGTGATGAAGGCGAAATCGGGCCATAAATGGACCTATGAGGAACTGAACGAGTGGCTGTACAAGCCCGCCGAGTTCGCGCCGGGCACGCGGATGGCGTTCGCCGGCATCAAGAAGGAGCAGGAGCGGGCCAACGTGATCCTGTATCTGCGCTCGCTGTCGGATAATCCGCCGCCGCTGCCGGCGGGCGCCGAACCGGCTGCCGCCGCGCCGGCGAAGAACTAGCCGCCGCAACGGGTCCGGCCGGCGTCATGGATGCGGCTATGATGGACGGGCTGATCCGCGCCGGCGAGGCTGCCGCCGATGTGGCGGGTGCTACGATCCGGCCGTTCTTCCGCGCCGGCGTTGGTGCCGACCTGAAGAGCGACGCCAGCCCGGTGACCATCGCCGACCGCAGCGCCGAACTGGCGTTGCGCGCGGTGCTGTCGCAGCGTTTCCCGGAGCACGGCATCCTCGGCGAGGAGTTTCCGGCGCATAATCCCGAGGCGCGGCTGCGCTGGGTGCTGGACCCGATCGACGGCACCCGCGCCTTCATCACCGGGCGGCCGGTGTTCGGCACGCTGATCGCGCTGCTGGATGGCGATACCCCGATCCTCGGCGTGATCGACCAGTGCGTGACCGGCGAACGCTGGATCGGCGCCGCGGGGCGGCGGACCGTGTTTCGCGGCCCGTTCGGCGGCGCTGCCGGTTGCCGGCCGTGCGCCACGCTGGCCGAGGCGGAACTGTCCTGCACCAGCCCGGAAATGCTCACCGCCGCCGACGCGGTGGCCTGGCGGCGGCTGCACCAGGCGACCCGGCGCACCAGCTATGGCGGCGACTGCTACGCTTACGGGCTGCTGGCGCTGGGCCAGATCGACGTGGTGGCCGAGGCCAGCATGAGCCTGTGGGACTGGGCCGCGCTGGTGCCGGTGATCGAAGGCGCCGGCGGCAGCCTGACCGACTGGCGGGGGCAGAAGCTGCGGCCGGATGGCGACGGGCATACGCTGGCGGTGGGGGATGCGCGGCTGCTGGGGCCGGCGATGGCGCTGCTCGAAGGGTAGCAAGGTCTTCTTTTTGTGAACAAAAAGAAGCAAAAAAACTTT
>DATJEA010000649.1:0-2291 GCA_035497095.1 Acetobacteraceae bacterium
GGTCATCGGGGCATTCGTGATCGGCATCGGCGAGGAGATGTCGGTGGTGATCCTGGACCCGACCTATCGGACGGCGGTAGGGTTTCTGGCGATCCTGCTGGTTTTGTCGTTCCGGCCGCGCGGTATTCTTGGGGAGCGGGCGTATTGAAGGAAGAATCTTCTTTTTGTGAACAAAAAGAAGCAAAAAAACTTTTCATCCATTGGAGTGTACGGCCTCTCCAGCGGTGACATGTTGCAAGGCGAATGGTTTTTCTGGTTCTTTTTTTTCAAAAAAAGAACACCCTTGCCTGGGATTTGCTGATGGAAAACTACCTGCTAGCGATGTCGGTCTTCGCCGGGCTCTACGCGCTGATGGCGCTGGGGCTGAACGTGGTGTTCGGGCTGGGCGGGCTGATCAACCTGGGGCTGGCCGGCTTCTATGCGATCGGCGGCTATGTGTCGGCGCTGCTGGTGTTGAAGGCGGGCTGGCCGATGCTGGCCGGCTGGGTGGCGGCGAGTCTCGCCTGTGCGGCCGCCGGCGTGGTGCTGGCGCTGATCACCGCGCGATTGAAGGGCGATTACCTGGCGATCGTGACCCTGGGGTTCGCCGAGGTGATCCGGCTGATCGCCAGCAACGAGCTCTGGCTGACCAATGGCACGGACGGGATTTCCAACATTCCCGGCCCTGGGCGCGGCGTGCTGAGCCCGTTGCAGTTCAATCTGCTGTATGCGGCGATCGTCTGGACGCTGGTGCTGGTGGTGGCGCTGCTGCTGGGGCGGCTGTCGGCGTCGCCGTTCGGGCGGGTGCTGCGGGCGATCCGCGAGGACGAGATGATCGCCGCGGTGGCCGGCAAGCCGGTGCTGCGGTTCAAGGTGCAGGCATTTGCCGTCGGCTCGGCGGTGATGGGGCTGGCGGGGGCGCTGTATGCGCATTTCAACGCCTATGTGGCGCCGGATGCGTTCCAGGCGCTGGTGACGATCTACGTGGTGCTGGCGCTGATCGCCGGCGGCACCGGGCGGATGGCAGGCGCCGTGCTGGGCTCGGTGCTGGTGGTGTTTCTCACCGAGGGCACGCGGTTCGCCGGCGGCTGGGTGCCGGGGCTGAGCCCGGTGCAGGTGGCGGCATTGCGGGAGGCCAGTATCGGCATCGCGCTGATCCTGGTGTTGTATGTGCGGCCGCAGGGCATTCTGCCCGAGCGTACGCGAGTTCTGAGTGTGACGAGCGCACCCGCGCGATGAGCCTGGAGGTGAGATGAGCGATCCCGATGCTACCGACCATATTGCCGCGGTGCTGGCCGCCCACCGCGAGACCGATCAGCCGGGGGCGACGTTCCGCGCGGTGGACGCGGCGCTGGCGGCAACGGTGGGGCACAAGCTGTTCACCATCCTGATCCATCATCCGGGGCTCAGGCAGAGCGAGCGCTATTACTCCAACCAGCCGGACAGCTATCCGGTGGGCGGCCGCAAGCCGGTGACCGATACGCCCTGGATGGAGCGGGTGATCGTCCAGGGGCAGCCGTATATCGGCCGGACGCGCGACGACATCGAGGAGGTGTTCTTCGACTACGAGCTGATCTGGTCGCTGGGCTGCGAGAGCGTGCTGAACATGCCGGTGCGCTGGCAGGGGCAGACGGTGGGCACGCTGAACCTGCTGCATCAGGCCGGCTGGTACGACGAGTCGCAACTGGCGCTGACCAGGCTGTTCGCGCATCTGGCGCTGCCGGGCATGCTGATGATTTCGCGGAGGTAGGGGATGGCAATGCTCGGCAATGCGCTGCGGCCGCATCAGTATCAACGGATGCCGGAGGTGCTGACCAGCGCACCGAAGGACCCCAGGAGCAAGACAATCCGATGAGCGAGCATGTGCGCAGCAGCCTCGATGGCGGGGTGCTGGAACTGACGATGGACCGGCCGGACAAGCGCAATGCGCTGACCCGGCCGATGTATACCGCGATGGCCGAAGCACTGGAGGCGGCGGCGGAAAATCCGGCGGTGCGGGCGGTGCTGCTGTGCGGCAGCGGCGACGGGTTCTGCGCCGGCAATGACCTGGCGGATTTCGTTTCCGGCGCCCCGCCGCTCGCGGAGGATTCGCCGTCGCGGCGATTCCTGCGGGCGATCTCCAGCCATCCGAAACCGATCGTGGCGGCGGTGCAGGGCAACGCGGTCGGCATCGGCACCACCATGCTGCTGCATTGCGACCTGGTGGTGCTGGCCGAGGGCGCCAGGCTGGTGCTGCCATTCGTAAAGCTGGGGGTGGTGCCGGAGGCGGCGAGCTCGCTGCTGCTGCCGCGGTTGGTCGGGCACCAGCGCGC
>DATJEA010000650.1:0-6312 GCA_035497095.1 Acetobacteraceae bacterium
GGCCCGCGCGAAGAACCCCGACGGCATGTCGCTATAGGTCGGCAGGTCGCCGAACCAGGCCACCGCGCCCATCAGGATCATCAGCCCGATCCAGAACGACGGCATCGACAGCCCGCTGAGACTGACCACCCGGAAGATATAGTCGATCGGCTCATCCTGCCGCACCGCGCTGACCACACCGAGCGGCACGCCGAACAGCACCGAGAAGATCAGCGCCAGCAGCCCCAGTTCGGCGGTGATCGGAATCCGCGGTGCGATCTGCTGCAGCACCGGCTTCTCATCGATATAGGAGTAGCCGAGATCGCCATGCGCCAGCCCCTCGATCCAGCGCACGTATTGCACCGGCACCGGCTTGTCGAGGCCAAGATCCTTCTCGATCTGCACCTTGGCGGCCGGGTCGATCATCCCCGCCGAGTCGAACAGGATGTCAACGACATTGCCCGGCACAATGCGCAGCAGCCCGAAAATGATCACCGAGATGCCGAACAGGGTCAGCAGCATCAGCAGAAAGCGGCGGATCATATAGGCGGCCAACAGGCGGCTCCTTGTCGCAGGACGGAAGACGGCGGTGGGCAGTCAGTCCCCACCGCCGTCAGGTTCAGGCCAGGCGAGCCATGCTCAGTGCTTCGCCATCCAGATATCCTCGAAGCGGAACCCGTTATACGAGCTGTTCGACATCGGCGCGAAGTTATGCACGTAAGGCTGCCAGCAGGTGTTCTCGACACTCTGGAACAGGATCGGCCGCGCCACGTCCTCCTGCAGCTTGGCGTCGATGTCCCACACCATCTGCTTGCGCTTGGCCAGGTCCAACTCCTGCGACTGGGCGACGAACATCTTCTCCAGCGTCGGGTTGCAATAGCCGGTGTAGTTGCGCTCCGAGGCGCAGGAGTAGTTCTCGAAAAATGCCTGATCGGGGTCATCCACCGAGTTGCCGGTCAGGTTCAGCCCCACCGAGTAGTCCTTGCGCGCCACCTTGGCGAACCAGGCACCCGATTCCACCTCGTCCAGCGTGCCGTCCATCCAGATCGTCTTCAGATGGTCGATCAGGATCACCGCGGCATCGCGATACTGCACGATGTTGCGGGTGGAGACCTTGACCGCCAGGTGCTTGTCCGGCCCATAGCCGTGCTTGGCCATCAGCGCGCGCGCCTGCTCGCGGCTCTTCGCGACATCCGGCGAATAGCCGGGCAGCTTCTCCAGCATCTCCTTCGGCATGCCCCAGACACCTTGCGGCGGGGCCTCCATGGTGCCGCCGATCACGTAATGGCCTTCGCCGAGAATGTCATTGAACGCCTTGCGGTCGATCGCCAGCGCCATCGCCATGCGGATGTCGGGATCGTTGAACGGCGCCACGTCACGGTTGACGATCAGGTTGGTGTTCACGTTGGTCGGCTCGGCCTGGCACACCGCCTTCGGCGCCTGCGCCTTGATATCCTTCAGGTTCTGCCACGACACCTCGGTCGGGAAGGTCATGTCCACCTTGCCGGCGATGAAGGTCAGCATCGCGGTCGACCGGTTGGTGATGATCGGCAGATCGATGCCATCGAGATAGGGCAGCCCCTTCTTCCAGTAATCCTTGTTGGCCACCAGCTTGATCGCCTTGTTGCGGTCGTACGAGACGAACTTGAACGGCCCGGTGCCGATCGGGTGCACCCGCATGTCCTTGGCCGAAACATGGCACGGATACATCGGCGAATAGCCCGAGGCGAGCAGCGCCAGCATCGCCGGCTGCGGATTGCCCAGTTCCAGCGTCACCTGATGCGGATTGTCGACCACAACATCCTTCAGGTTCCAGTACCAGCCCTTGCGCGGATTCTTGCGGAACTTGTCCTCACCCTTGCCCTGCAGCAGGTCGAAAGTGCACTTCACGTCCTGGGCGGTGAACGGCTTGCCGTCATGCCATTTCACGCCCTCGCGCAGCATGAAGGTCAGCTTGCGATAGTCGCTGCTCCATTTCCAGCTGGTGGCCAGTTCCGGCTGGATATCGTCCAGGCTGTTCTGCGCCTTGTGCTGATCGTAGATCACCAGGTTGTTGTAGACCGACATGAACGGCACGGTGACCGAATAGGTCGCTTCCTCATGGATCGAGGCGCTGGGCGGATTGTCGCGCTGATAGATCTTCAGCGTGCCGCCATGCACCGGCTCGGCCGCCATCGCGGCGCCGCCACTCAGACTGGCGCCGATCAGACTGGCCCCGATCAGACCACCGCCCGCGAAACCGCCGGCCACAACGGCCGCCGTTGCGAAACGTGTCAAATTGCCGAATATGGTCATCCGTCTCCCTTCCCTTGTTTCAGAATGCAACCCCCCGGCAGCGCGCCCGTGACGCGCCATCCGGCGAAGCCGTCCCTGAGTTTGCAGTCTGGCCTTTGATTTTACCGAACGTCGTCGATCCTGTGACGCCGCCGCAGCATGTCAGGCATCGTGCAATTGACGCTGGTTATATCATGGCCGAACCGCTTCCACCAGCCATGCAAAACCGGCATCGCTGCACCGGACAGCGTTGAATTCCGCATATCCAGCCAGCAGCGACAGCCTGGGGTGTTCCCGCCTGCTTTGCACCGGAAAAGGCCGCTGCGCGAGAGCCGATACCCGCCCAGGATCAGCCGCGCAGCCGCTCCGAATGGACGTGCTGCAACCCCGCGGTAGCCACCGCCGTCACCACCTGGCGCGGCACATCCTCGATCGTCACATCAACGCCGCCGCGGGTGACGACGATCTTGTGGTTCAGCCGCGACGCCACCGCGCCCAGCGTCCGATCGGCATCGGACCAGTGCTTGATCCAGATCTCGCATTTCTCGCCGACCTTGCGGTACTCGACATAGGCCGACGACGCGACCCCGGATTTGGACAGGTTGAAGCCACGGATCTTGCCGCCATAGGCAAGCTGCCCGGCAAACTCCAGCAGTTCGCCTTTCCAACTGGTCTGCGCCGGCAGCGAATAGCCGCGATTGCCGTCGACATAGGAGGTGCCATAAAGCCGCCGCCCGCTGCCGCCGCGCAGAAAATGGCCGTTATAGTATTGCGCGAAAGCGCCGGCCCTGACCGCCCATTTGTCGTTCGCCGAGCCGCCGGCATTATGATAGCCGAACAGCCCCTTGTCGGTCACATAGACGATGGCGTGGCAGCCACTGATGCTGGGAAAGCCGATCCCGTCCGGATCGAACCCCACTTCGTGCTCGTTCAAATACAGCATGCGCTCTCCCCAACTCGCCGCGCCCCGCACCTGCCCAATCGCATCTGCCGGCCCGAACGACCCGTGGACCTTACCGATCGATTCCGCAGAAATCGATATCCGTTCGATCAAATATCCGATTGCGCGGTTTTGGCTATTATCGCATCATCCGTTGATCAGGGCTGCGCCGTGCCCGAGTTGTCATCAACATGCGGGTATCAGCAAGCAAGCGGCGCTTTTTTGTAAAAAAGCGCGCAAAAAACTTCATCCGCCTCGCAACACCGGTCGGGCGGAGAGGGCAGAGTCTTCACCCCCCCAAGGGGCTGTGCGCCGCCACAAAGTCTTTGGCGCGAAGCGCCGTCATGAAGTTTTTTTGCTTCTTTTTGTTCACAAAAAGAAGACCTCCCTTCCCTCCCCTGGGCACCAACAGGCGCCGCGACCAACACGGCAACGCATGCCCGCCCCCGGTCAGCCCCGGCGGCGGCGCCGGCCGATCAGCAGCGCCAACCCCAGCACCCCGCTGCCAAACAGCGCCAGCGAAGCCGGCTCCGGCACCACCGCGAGATGCGGCGGCGCGCCGTTCACATCCGGATTGCCCCGGATCAGATAAACCTGGTCGACCACCACATCCTTCGACGGCACCCGGTCGGTGCTGAAGCTGAACGCCACCGCCTGCTCGCCGGCGACATTGACCATCGCCCCGCTGACATAGTTGAGCCAGACGCCGGCCGGCAGGCTCGACGCCGCCACATCGAGCAGCGTCAACCCGCCCAGCGCGGCGGTGAACGTCGCATCGCCGATATTGGCGAAGCCGTTATGCGGCAGGTACAGGCTGAACCCCACCTGATAGGTTCCGGGCGCGAGCGTCAGGCTCTGGCTCAGCCCCTGCCCCTGCGACAGGTCGCTGACGAAATAGGCGCCCCGGCTGCCCGCCGCATCCGGCGAATTGCTGCCGCCTGGGTTGGCGAACACCGCCTCGCCAAACGCGCCGGTCGGGTAGCCGGCGGCGGCGCCATAATGGATCGCCACCGGGTCATAGCCCTGGGTTTCGCTGCCGGTGATCGTCCAGCCGGCCAGCCCATTCTCGAAGCTGCCATTCTGCAGCAGGTTCACCGGGTCCGCCGCCGCCGGCGTCGCCGCCGCCAGACCGCCGAGCAGCAGACCACCGGCGACTGCCAGCTTGATCGTCCGCATAGTGCTGGCTGCAAACATCATTCTCTCTTTTCACACCATGACAACCAAATTGGGCCATGTCGGAAAAATGAGATGCAGCTATCGTACCAGCGGCTTATCCCTCATGAAATCAACGGCATGCCAAGGCAACGACACAATCCGTGACGGCAGTTGTAAAATTCTCCGACAACCCGCCGCGGCCGCCATGCCGCCAAGCCATTGATATCATGATGCCAGACCGGGCAACGCACGGCGCGCCGTGTAAAATTTTCCGACTCTCCATAATTTCTGGAACATTATCTCAAAAATGCCACATTGCCGCCTCAAACCCTGGTCGGTTGCCTGCGCAGCACGTCGAAACTCCGGATTCCCTCGCAGCCACCCCACGGCGCCCGCCACGGCGCCGCCGCCGCCGAGGTGCTGGCATCCGCCCGCCCCTGCTCCCAGCGCGCCTGCATGGTGGCGCGGGAAAACTCGAAATCCTTGTTGGCGCCCTGCGGCAGCGCCGGCCGATAGATCAGGTTCACCACATCCATTTCGGCGGCACTGGCGTAACGGCGCAGGAACCGCACCGCGGCATCGTCGAGCAGCGCCTCCGGCAGCCGCTCCAGCAACTCGGCGATCTGCTGGTGCATCGCATGCGCCTGGCGAAAATTCTCGATGCCCATCCGGGTGCGGCTGGAATACTGGATGTCCTTGCGCCGCTCCTCCACCTCCGACAGGTTCTCCGGCAGCTTGCCGCGGGCGCTGAACAGGTCCACCTGGAATGCCAGCGTCTCGCGTCGCGGCTGGTCGTCCAGCACATATTGCAGCGGCGTGTTGGAGACCAGGCCGCCATCCCAGTACTGCTCGCCATCGATCTCGATCGGCGGAAACCCCGGCGGCAGCGCGCCGCTGGCCATGATATGCTCCGGGCCGAGCTTCTGATGTCCGGTGTCGAAATAGGCGAAATTCCCGGTCCGCACGTTCACCGCCCCCACCGACAGCCGGATGGTGCCGGCATTGATGCGGTCGAAATCGCACAGCCGCTCCAGCGTCGCGCGCAGGCAGGAGGTGTCGTAGTAGCTGGTATTGGCCGCCCCCGGCAGCAGCGGCCGAAAGAACCCCGGCTGCCCGAAGGTCATCGCCGACAGCGCCGCGCCCTGCCGCAGCGCCGCGCCCCAGCCGGGCAGCGGCAGGTCCGGCCACAGCGCGGTAGGCATGCTCACCTCTTCCCAGAACTCCCGCAGCGCCGGCACCCGCGCCTCCGGGGCATTGCCGGCGATCAGCGCCGCGTTGACCGCGCCGATCGAAATGCCGGCCACCCAGTCCGGCAGATAGCCCGCCTCGGCCAGCGCCTCATAGACCCCGGCCTGGTACGAACCCAGCGCCCCGCCGCCCTGCAACACCAGGGCAATCCGCTTATCCGAGCCCCGAGCCGGGGGGTTGCCGTCGGCCATCCTGCGTCACTCCTGCCATCTCACCGCATCACGCTGCGGCGGAACCATAGATAGGCCGGCCACATCGCCAGCATCAGCACAGCGCCGAACCACATCGGCGCCGCCGCGCTGGCGGTGGCGTCGCGCAACCATCCGGCCACCCACGGCGCGATCGCCAGCGCCAGATAGGAGCCGCCGGAATACCAGCCGAACACGCTGGCGCGGAACGCCGGCGGCGTCGCCTCCCCCACCTGCGCCGTCAGCGCGCCGGGCGAGAGCGCGAACGACGCGCCGAGCAGCAGCACCACCACGCCGTTGCCGCCGCTGCCCACCACGGCGGCGAACAGCAGCCCGGTTATCACCGCGCCGCCGATCACCGCCAGCCGCCGGCCCACCCAGCGATCCGCGACCAGGCCGCCGAACGGTGTCGCGGCGGCGAACGCCCAGGAGGCCAGGCTGGCGAAATTCGCCGCCGGCGCGTCGGCCATGCCGGTGGCGATCAGGTAATCCGGCAAAAACCCTGCCATCACCGCGATCCCGGCGTTG
>DATJEA010000651.1:0-6666 GCA_035497095.1 Acetobacteraceae bacterium
AACGGCAGCAGGAAGCCGATGCTGGCGCCGGCATGCACGCAGGCATGCAGCACCCCGGCAAGCTCCGGCAGCGCCGCCTCCAGCGCGTCCGGCGCCAGTTCGTCGATCGCGGCAAGCTGCGTCATGGCCGGCACACCACCAGCACATAGCGGGCGGCGCCCGGCCCCGGCGCCACGAACCTGGTCGGGCTGAACAGCCGGAAGCGCAGGCAGTCACCGGCTGCCAGAAGATGCGTGGCGCCGTCGACGCTCAGCGCCAGATGGCCGGACAGCATCCAGATATGCTGCTCCATCCCGGCCAGCGCCGGCCCGTCATAGCCGATCACCGCCCCCTCCGGCAGCACCGCCTCGATCAGTTCGGCGTTCATGCCGGAAGCCGGCGGCGACACCAGGCGGCGGCGAAAGCCGGTCTCCGGATCGACCCACACCACCTGCTCCGACGCGCGCAGCACCTGCACCGATTCGCCCTCGGTTTCCGCCAGCAGCCGCGACATGGTGCGGCCATAGGCGGTGCACAGCTTGCCCAGCAGGCTGGCGGTCGGGCTGGTCTGCCCCCGCTCCAGCCGCGACAGCGTGGCCCGGCTGACCCCGCTGGCCTCGGCCAACTGATCCAGCGACCAGCCGCGCTCGGCCCGCAGCTCCGCCAGCCGAGCGGCGAGCCGGCTGTCCAGATCGTCCTGGAGCGTCGCCAATTCCATATCCGGGATATTTTCCCTGATTCGGAAACCTGTCAATCTCATACCTATCGCGGCATAACCGCGCGATGCAAACAGACCATGACGTTGTGGTGATCGGCGCCGGCCCCGCCGGACTGATTGCCGCCGAAACGCTGGCCGCCGCCGGGCGGCAGGTGACGGTATTCGACCGCATGCCCTCCCCCGGCCGCAAGCTGCTGATGGCCGGGCGCGGCGGGCTGAACCTCACCCATTCCGAGCCGTTGGAGCAGATGCTGAACCGCTACGGCACGGCGCGCGACTGGCTGGCTCCGGCTATTACCGCATTCCCGCCCGCCGCCTTGGTGGCCTGGGCCGAGGGGCTCGGACAATCATGTTTTACCGGTAGTTCCGGCCGTATCTTCCCATCGGCTATGAAGGCAAGCCCGCTGCTGCGCGCCTGGCTGGCGCGGCTGGACGCGCTCGGCGTGCGGCGAGTGATGCGGGCGGACTGGCAAGGCTGGAACCCGGCCGGCGCCCTGCTCTTCGCCGCCATGCCCCCGCTCACCCCACGCGCCACCCTGCTGGCCCTCGGCGGCGCCTCCTGGCCGCGGCTCGGCGCCGATGGCGGCTGGACCGCGCTGCTGGAGGTGCCACAGGCACCGCTGCGCCCGGCCAATTGCGGGTTCATGGTCTCGTGGTCGGCGATATTCCGCGACCGTTTCGCCGGGCAGCCATTGAAAAGGATCGCTATTTCGGTGCACGGCGAGACCGTCCGCGGCGAGGCGATGATCACCGCGGCGGGCATCGAGGGCGGCGCGGTCTACGCGCTGTCGGCGGCGATCCGCGAGGCAATCGCCGCCCATGGACCGGTCACGCTGCGGGTCGATCTGCGGCCCGATCTGGATGCCGAGACCCTGGCCCAGCGCTTGCGCGCACCCCGGCGCGGGCAGTCGCTGTCCAATTTTCTGCGCAAGACCGCCGGGTTGTCGCCGGTGGCGATCGGGCTGCTGCAAGAGGCGCTGCATGCCGGCGCCAGAGAGGGATTGGCGTTTCTAATCAAAAACCTGCCGGTCATTGTTCAAGCGCCGCAATCACTCGCCCGGGCGATCTCCACCGCCGGCGGGGTTAGCCGCGAGGCGGTCGACGCGCAGTTCATGCTGCGCGCCCGACCAGGGGTATTCGTTGCCGGCGAGATGCTGGACTGGGAGGCGCCGACCGGCGGCTATCTGCTGCAAGCCTGTTTCAGCACCGGGGTTGCCGCCGCGCGCGGAATTCTGGCTAGCCCACCCGCTCGATGACCGCCGCGATCCCCTGCCCGCCGCCGATGCACATCGTCACCAGCGCATAGCGGCCGCCGATTCGCGCCAGTTCATAGGCCGCTTTCACGGTAAGAATCGTTCCGGTCGCACCAACCGGATGGCCGAGCGAAATTCCTGAGCCGTTCGGGTTCACTTTGGCCGGATCGAAGCCGAGATCCTGGGCCACCGCGCAGGCCTGGGCGGCGAACGCCTCGTTGGATTCGATCACGTCCATGTCGGCAACCGTAAGGCCGGCGCGTTGCAGTGCGGCGCGGCTGGCCGGGACCGGGCCGATGCCCATATAGGCCGGGTCGACGCCAGCATGGCCGGCCGCAACGATGCGCGCCAACGGTTTGAGGTTATGGCGTTTTACCACATCGCCGGTGGCCAGCACCACGGCCGCGGCAGCGTCGTTGATGCCGCTGGCGTTGCCGGCGGTGACGGTGCCGTCTTTCTTGAACACCGCGCGCAGCTTGGCGAAATCCTCGGCTTTGGCATCGTGGCGGATATGCTCGTCGGTATCGAACACCGTCACCCCCTTGCGGGTTTTGAGCTCGATGGGGAGGATCTGATCCTTGAAATAGCCCTCGCGCGTGGCGCGGCTGGCGCGGCGATGGCTCTCCAGCGCGTATAAATCCTGCATCTGGCGGGAAATTTTATGCGATTCGGCGAGATTTTCGGCGGTGACGCCCATTAAAATTCGATGGAACGGATCGTTCAGTGCGCCGTTCAAAGTGTCCACCATCGCGGTGTCACCCATCTTCTGACCCCAGCGTGCGGCGGGGATCTGGTAGGGGGCGCGGCTCATGTTTTCCACCCCGCCGGCCACCGCCGTCTCGGCGTCGCCGGCGGCCATGGCGTTGGCTGCGGTGAGGATCGCCTGCAGGCCGCTGCCGCATAGGCGGTTTACCGTAAGTGCCGGAATTTCCTGGGGTAATCCGCTTTCGATCACCGCGATACGGGAGATGTACATGTCGCGCGGCTCGGTCTGCACCACCTGGCCGAACACCGCCAGACCGATCTCGGCGCCGGGCAGCGTGCTGCGGCGCACCGCCTCGCGGGTGACATCGGCGACCAGTTGGCTGGCGCTGACATCACGCAGCGCGCCGCCGAAGGTGCCAACCGCGGTGCGGACACCGGCGACGATGAATACGTCTGACATATAACTATCCTGTCCTATACCTATTGGTCGGACGGCCTGCCCTTGCCGCATTGGTAAGAAGTATCTGATACTTGTTCAAGGGCGGGCCTGACCAACGCCAGGCGCCCCGCCGCCGAACCGCCTGCTCCAATTGCCCGTGCAATGAATTTGGGCCGTAAGGATTTTCGATGCTCTATCATGTCTACGAGTTGCAGCGCGCCTCGATCGAACCGATGCGCCTGTTGGCCAACAGTGTCCTTTCACTTCTCGACATGCCACTCAACCCATTGCGACCGACCCCGCTCGGCCGCGTCGCGCATGCCGCGCTGGACAGTTTCGAGCACTCCACCCGGTTCTTCGGCAAGCCGCAATTCGGCTATACCCACACCACCATCGCCGGCCGGCAGGTGGCGATCAGCGAGGAGGTGACGGCCGCCCTGCCGTGGTGCGACCTGCTGCATTTCCGCCGCGCGGCTGCCCCGGTTGGCCAGCCCAAGGTGCTGATGGTGGCGCCGATGTCCGGCCATTACGCGACCTTGCTGCGCGGCACGGTGCAGGCCTTTCTGCCCGACCATGAGGTGTTCATCACCGACTGGAAGGATGCCCGCGAGATGCCGCTGCTGGGCGCCGGTTTCGACCTCGACGACTATACCGATTACGTGATGCGCTTCCTGCGGCTGCTCGGGCCGGACACGCATGTGATGGCGGTATGCCAGCCGGCGGTACCGGTGCTGGCGGCGGTGGCGTTGATGAACGAGCGGGAGCCGGAGGCGGCGCCGCGCACGATGACGCTGATCGGCGGGCCGATCGACACCCGTGAGGGGCCGACCGCGGTCAACGATTTCGCCAGCAGGCACAGCCTGGACTGGTTCCGCTCCAACGTCATCCATCCGGTACCGTTCGGCCATGCCGGCTTCATGCGCATGGTCTATCCCGGCTTCCTGCAACTGGCCGGCTTCATGGCGATGAACATCGACCGGCATGTGGAGGCGCATTACCAGATGTTCCAGCATCTGGTGAAGGGCGACGGCGAGTCACTGGCGGCCAAGCGCCGGTTCTACGATGAATACCGCTCGGTGATGGATCTGCCGTCGGCGTATTACCTGGAAACCATCGAGCGGGTGTTCAAGGAGCACCACCTGCCGCGCGGCATCTTCGAGCATCGCGGCCACCAGGTGGATGTGGCGGCGATTACCCAGACCGCGCTGCAAACCATCGAGGGCGAGCGCGACGACATCTCCGGCCTCGGCCAGACCCGGGCGGCGCATAAACTGGCGGCCCGCCTGCCGGACGAGATGCGCGAGCATATCGAGCAGCCTGGGGTGGGGCATTACGGGCTGTTCAACGGCCGCCGCTATCGCGAGCAGGTGGCGCCGCGGATCAAGGGGTTCATGGCCAAACATAGGTAAGGTCTTCTTTTTGTGAACAAAAAGAAGCAAAAAAATTTTCTGTTCGCTGGAGTCCTGGCGGCGGGATTTCGTCAGGGATGAGGTTTTTTGGTCCTTTTTTGCAAAAAAGGACTGCTTCCTTGCCTTCCTGAATTTCACGGCTATCCTCCCGGCTGGGGGGATACCATCATGCTTTCACGTCGAGCCGTACTTGCCAGCGCCGGAGCACTGGCGCTGCCGTCCGTTGCGCGGGCGCAGAACGCGCGGGTGCTGAAATTCGTGCCGCAGGCGGCCTATTCGGTGCCGGACCCGATCTGGACCACCGCGATCATCGTCGCCACCCACGCCTTCATGGTGTGGGACACGCTGTATGGCGTGGACCTGAAACTGGCGCCGCATCCGCAGATGTGCGCCGGGCACGAGGTTTCGTCGGATGGACTGACCTGGACCTTCACGTTGCGGCCGGGGCTGCTGTGGCATGACGGCGAGAAGGTGCGGGCGATCGACGCCACCACCTCGATCCGGCGCTGGGCCGAGCGGGACAGTTTCGGCCAGCGCATCGCAGCACTCACCGCCGAGATGAAGCCGCTGGACGACACCCGCTTTCAGATCCGGCTGACCAGGCCGTTTCCGTTGATGCTGTATGCGCTCGGGGCGCAGAACTGCTTCATCATGCCGGAGCGGATGGCAAAGCAGCCGGCCAAGGAGCCGATCAAGGAGTTCGTCGGCAGCGGGCCGTTCCGCTTCCGGGCGGATCAATGGGTCTCCGGCGTGCGGGCGGTGTATGAGCGGTTCGACAAATACCTGCCGCGCCAGGAGGCGCCGGAATACACCTCGGGCGGCAAGGTGGTGCATTTCGACCGGGTGGAGTGGTCGGTGCAGCCGGACCCCGGCACCGCGGCGTCGGCGTTGCAGGCCGGCGAGGTGGATTGGATCGACCAGCCGCTGTTCGACCTGGTGCCGCTGCTGAAAAAGAGCGACGGCGTGCGCGTACAGGCGCTCGACCCGTTCGGGCTGACCGGCATCATCCTGATGAACCATCTGCACCCGCCATTCAACAATGCGAAAGTCCGCCACGCGGTGCTGGCGGCGGTGGATCAGCACGAGTTCGTCGCCGCGGTGCTGGGTGACCAGACCGAATACGCGACGTTGCCGGTGGGCTATTTCACCGCCGGCACGCCGCTGGCCAATGACGCCGGCATGCAGGCGCTGACCGGCAAGCGCGACCTGGCGGCGGCGCGCAAGGCGGTGCAGGAGGCCGGCTATAACGGCGCAAAGGTGCTGCTGATGGACCCGACCGACCAGGTGCAGCAGCACGCCATGGCGCAGGTGACCGCGAGCCTGTTCACCAAGCTCGGCCTGAACGTGGAAGTGATGGCGATGGACTGGGGCAGCCTGCTGTCGCGCCGCGCCAGCACCAAGCCGCCGGCGGAGGGCGGCTGGAACTGCCTGAACACCAGGCTGAGCGGGCTCGATATGTCCAACCCGGCCAGCATCGGCCTGCGCGGCAACGGGCTGAAAGGCTGGTTCGGCTGGCCGGATGCGCCGCAGTTCGTGAGCCTGCGCGAGCAATGGTTCGATGCGCCGGATCTGGCGGCACAGCAGAAGATCGCGCGGCAGGAACAACTGGCCGCGTTCGAGGTGGTGCCGTATGTGCCGCTGGGCCAATGGGCGCAGCCGACGGCGTTCCGCTCCGACCTGACCGGGTTCCTGCGCAGCCCCAATCCGCTGTTCTGGAACGTGCGGCGAGGCTAGCAAGCGGGCAAAAAACTGTGTTCCCCGGAGTCTGGGCGATGGCCCGGACTCCAGGGAATGAAAAGTTTTTTTGCTTCTTTTTGTTCACAAAAAGAAGACCTATCCTTGCTGCAAACGCGGCCGGGTGCGGCGGGGTTTCGGGAGGATGCAGATGCTCGGTCTGATGCAGGACAAGCCGTTGATGATCTCGTCGATCATCACCTATGCGGCGCGCCATCATCCGCATGGCGAGGTGATTTCGCGGACCGAGGAGGGCGGGATTCATCGCAGCGACTATGCCGAGATCGAGCGGCGGGCGCGGCGGTTGGCGCGGGTGTTGCAGGGGTTGGGGATTGGCGACTCCGACCGGGTGGCGACGCTGGCGTGGAACGGGTATCGGCATCTGGAGCTGTATTACGCGATCTCCGGCATGGGGGCGGTGTGCCATAC
>DATJEA010000652.1:0-5949 GCA_035497095.1 Acetobacteraceae bacterium
CTCGCGCCCGCCATCCGGCTCGCCGGCGTGTCGATCGTGTTCGATGTCGCCGGCAACCAGCGATTCCATGCGGTCGACCAGGCTGATCTCACCGTCGGCGCCGATGAATTCGTCGCCATCGTCGGCCCCACCGGCTGCGGCAAATCCACCTTGCTGAACGCCTCCGCCGGGCTGCTGACACCGGCTTCCGGCGCGGTCGAGGTGTTCGGCCAGCCGCTCGCCGGGCTCAACCACCAGTCCGGCTACCTGTTCCAGCAGGACGCGCTGATGCCGTGGAAGACCGCGCTGCACAACGTTGCCATCGGCCTGGAGGTCACCGGCACGCCACGCGCCGAAGCCCGCCGCCGGGCGGCCGACTGGCTGGTGCGGGTCGGGCTCGGCGCGTTCGGCGACCGCTACCCGCATATGCTCTCCGGCGGCCAGCGCAAGCGGGTGGCGCTGGCGCAGGTGCTGATCCGCGACCCGCAGATCATCCTGATGGACGAGCCATTCGGGCCGCTCGACGCGCAGACCCGGCTGATCATGGGCGACCTGCTGCTGCGGCTATGGAGCGAGGACCGCAAGGCGGTGCTGTTCGTCACCCACGATTTGGAGGAGGCGATCTCGCTGGCCGATCGCGTGGTGATCATGTCGGCCGGCCCGGCCGCGCGGGTCATCGGCAATTTCCCGATCCCACTGCCCCGCCCGCGCGACATCAGCGAGATCAAGCTCGAACCCGCCTTCCAGAGCACCCACCGGGATATCTGGCAGATGCTGAAGACCGAGGTGCTGAAGACCTATGGCGAGGCGCCGGCGGCGGAGGAGCGGCCATGAAACGCCTCGGACTGGTGGCCACCCAGGTCGGCATCGCGGTCGTCGTGGTGCTGTTCTGGCACATCGCCGCCACCACCAGGCTGGTCGGCGACCCGAAGAACATCGCGTTCTTCTTCGCCACCCCGGCCGGCGTCGCCCGCCAGATCTACGAATGGTTCAGCGAAGGCAGCATCTGGTACAACCTCTGGATCACGCTGGAAGAATCCGCGCTGGCCTTCATCATCGGCTCGCTGGGCGGCATCGCGTTCGGTTTCTGGTTCGCCCGCAAGCCACGGCTGGCGGCGGTGTTCGACCCGTATGTGAAGGGCGCCAACGCGCTGCCCCGCGTCGTGCTGGCGCCGATCTTCACGCTGTGGTTCGGGCTCGGCATCTGGTCGAAGGTGGCGCTCGGCGTCACGCTGGTGTTCTTCATCGTGTTCTTCAACGTCTACCAGGGCGTGAAGGAGGTCGACACCACGATCCTGTCCAATGCCCGCATGCTGGGGATGAACGACCGCCAGTTGCTGCGCCATGTCTACTGGCCGTCGGCGCTGTCGTGGATGTTCTCCTCGCTGCATACCTCGATCGGCTTCGCGGTGGTCGGCGCCGTGGTCGGCGAGTATCTCGGCTCGGCGGCCGGGCTCGGCTATCTGATCCAGCAGGCCGAGGGCATGTTCGACATCGCCGGCGTGTTTGCCGGCATGTTCGTGCTGGCCGCCTTCGTGCTCCTGATCGATTTCGGCGTGACGCTGGTGGAGCGCCGGCTGCTGGTCTGGCGGCCGAGCGCGGGCCAGCAGGGCCGATGAACCATGCCTGACGACGGGCGGCCGGGACGCCGCGCCGCCATTCTGAACGGGGCCGCACAGGTCCGCCTGATCAAAGGGAGAAGACCATGAAAATGCTAAGAAACTTCGCAGTCGCCGCGGTGGCGCTGCTGTCGATGACCGGCGTCGCCGCCGCGCAAGCGCCGGTGACGCTGGCGATCGGTGGCGCCGCCTGCCTGTGCTACCTGCCGACCGTGCTGACGGCGCAGCTCGGCAACTTCAAGAAGGCCGGCGTCGATGTGAAGCTGGTCGACTTCAAGGGCGGCTCGCAGTCGCTGATGGCGGTGATCGGCGGCAGCGCCGATGTAGTTTCCGGCTATTACGACCACACCGTCGAACTGGCCGCCAAAGACCAGTATCTGACCGCCTTCGTGACATACGACCAGTTTCCCGGCCTGGTGCTGGTGGTGGCCCCAGGCCAGACCGGCAAGATCAAGTCGGTGAAGGACCTCAAGGGCAAGAAGGTCGGCGTCAGCGCCCCTGGCTCGTCGACCGATTTCTTCCTGAAATTCCAGCTCGCCAAGGCCGGGCTGCCGACCAATGCCGCGGCGGTGATCGGCGTCGGCCTCGGCGGCACGGCGGTCGCGGCGATGGAGCAGGGCAGCATCGATGCGGCGGTGATGCTCGATCCGGCGGTGACCATCCTGAAGGCCAAATACAACAATCTCGACATCCTGACCGACACCCGCTCGCGCAAGGACACCCGCGCGGTGTTCGGTGGCGACTATCCGGGCGGCGCCTTCTACGCCAAGGCGGAATGGCTGAAGAGCCACCCGAAAGAGGCGCAGGCGATGACCAACGCAGTGGTCAATACGCTGCACTGGATCCACAGCCACACCGCCGAGCAGATCATGGAAAAGATGCCGCCGGCGCTGGTCGGCCACGACAAGGCGCTGTATGTCGCGGCGCTGAAGAACACCCTGCCGATGTACTCCACCACCGGCCGGATGGACCCGAAGGGCGCCGAGGCGGTGCTGAAGGTGTTCCAGGCCGGCTCGCCGGCGGTGGCCAAGGCGAAGATCGACCTGAGCCGGACCTACACCAACGCCTTCGTCGACAAGGCGCCGAAGCAGTAGCCGCGATGCCGCGCGCCTCGTGCCGGCGGCATGGGGCGCGCCGATGCGGCTAGCCGGCCAGCTTCTTACTGAACCCGAACGACGAGATCGGCAGGCCGTGCCGGTAGTAGAATGTGTGCCCGCGTGAATTGGTCAGGCCGCTGCCGAGCGCGAACCAGGCGCAGCCGCGCGCCCGCGCCTTGGCCTCGCACCACTCCAGCAACTCGCCACCCAACCCGTGGCTGCGTTTCGCCTCCAGCGTGACCAGATCATCCAGATACAGCCGCAGCCCGCTCAGCGTGGTGTGGTAGCAGCGATACACCGCAATCCCGCACACCGCGTCACCCTCTAGCAGCACCGCCATTTCGGCGCCCTCGGCGAACATGCGGCGCATATAGTCGGCATAGCCGGCCGGGATATTGGGCCGGAACTCCCGGTGCAGCGCTTCGGCGGCCAGCAGCCAGCGGCGATTCGCCTCGGTGTCCTGGGTTATCTCGACGATCCTGCGCGCCTGTGACCCGGTCTCTGCCGCCATGTGAATGCCCCCCGCGCGCTGCAACCCGGCCGCTGCCGGGGTCGCGCCGGCAGCCTAGATCGGCCGCTGCGGCGCCGCCAGAGAGGGGGGCGGCAGGTGGCGTAGCCGATGCGGGAGTGCGGCACCGACGCGCCCGAATAATCCGATGGTGCCCAGGAGAAGACTCGAACTTCCACGACCTTACGGCCACAGGTACCTGAAACCTGCGCGTCTACCAATTCCGCCACCTGGGCATCCGGTGCGGGCCATCGCAACACTGCTGCGGTGGGCGGGCGATGTAGCCTCCGGGTCAGGTTCCGTCAACTGGCAAAGTGCCGCGACCGCCCGCATGGCAGCCCTCCCGCGTTGCCGCTGGTGTCGATACGCTTGAGCATGCGCCGCCGCCCGCCTATCAGTAGGCTGGATTCGAGCCGCCTGTCGTCAGGCGGCAGGCGAAAAATCCGTCGGAATGGGCCAGGAGCAGATCATGATCCCTCGCAGCGTCGCCACCGTGTTCGGCGGTTCCGGCTTCATCGGCCGCTATGTCGTGAAGCGTCTGGCCGCCGCCGGCCATATCGTGCGCGTCGCGGTGCGCGATACCGAGGCGGCGCTGTTCCTCAAGCCGATGGGCGCGGTCGGACAGATCGTGCCGCTCTACGCGCCGCTGTCCAACCCGGCAGATGTGGCGCGGGCGGTGCAGGGCGCCGACATGGTGGTCAACCTGGTCGGCATCCTGGCCGAGCGCCGCGCCGGCGACTTCCAGCGCGTGCATGGCGACGGTGCCGGCAACATCGCCAAGGCATCGGCGGCGGCCGGCGTGACGCGGCTGGTGCAGGTCTCGGCGATCGGCGCCGACCCGGCCAGCCCCAGCCTCTATGCCCAATCCAAGGCCGCCGGCGAAGCGGCGATGCGCGCCGCGTTCCCCGAAACCGCGATCCTGCGCCCCTCGGTGGTGTTCGGGCCGGAGGACCAGTTCTTCAACCGCTTCGCCGCCATGGCGCAGATCGCCCCCTGCATGCCGGTGATCTCCGGCGCCACCCGCTTCCAGCCGGTCTACGTGGCCGACGTGGCGGACGCGATCATCGCCGCGCTGAACCTGCCGGAAGCGGCCGGCGTCAGCTACGAACTCGGCGGCCCGCAGGTGTGGACGATGCGCGAACTGCTCGCCTGGATCCTGCAACAGACCCAGCGCCGCCGCCCGCTGGTGAGCGTGCCGGCCGGCCTCGCGCGGCTGCAGGCGGCGGTGCTGGAGCGGCTGCCGGGCAAGTTGCTGACCCGCGATCAGTTGCTGCTGCTGCAACGCGATAACGTGGTGGCGGACGGCGCGCCGGGGCTGGCGGAGCTGGGCGTGCAGGCCACGCCGGTCGAACTGGTGGTGCCGGCCTATCTGGCGCGCTATCGGGCCGGTGGGCTCAAGCGGGTGATGTATATGGCATAATCATCCCAATTCGGTCCTAATTTTGTGAAATCGGGCGACTAATGCAAATTTCACGTAACGGAATTCGACAAATAAGGCAGCTAATGTGACCTAATGGTCTTTCCAACCCGTAGAGCGAGGCGTATACGCAAGCATCTGCTGTCTGGCCGCCATCGGCGCGTCATTCCCGGAGTTTCGTTCAGCCCAACCCGCCGCGCTCATCAGGAAGGCCAAAGCCATGCCCAGTCGCATGCAGCAATTCGTCCGTGTCGTTCAGCAAATGCCGGACAAGCGCGCGGCGGCCACCCGCAACACCGATTTCGGCGAAATCTATTCCCGCTTCACCGCTGATGCCGCCGCCACCCAGGCCAGCCGGTGCAGCCAGTGCGGCGTGCCGTTCTGCCAGATCCATTGCCCGCTCTCCAACAACATCCCCGACTGGCTGAAGCTGACCGCCGAGGGACGGCTGGAGGAGGCCTATGAGATGGCCGCCGCCACCAATAATTTCCCGGAAATCTGCGGCCGCATCTGCCCGCAGGACCGGCTGTGCGAGGGCAACTGCGTCATCGAGAAGGACCACGAGGCGGTCACCATCGGCGCCGTCGAGCGCTTCATCACCGAGAACGCGTTCGACCAGGGCTGGGTCAAACCGATCACTCCGCGCGCCGAACGGCCGCAGTCGGTCGGCATCATCGGCGCCGGGCCGGGCGGCATGGCGGCGGCCGAGGAGCTGCGGCGGCAGGGCTACCAGGTGCATGTCTATGACCGCTACGACCGGGTCGGCGGGTTGATGATCTACGGCATCCCCGGCTTCAAGCTGGAAAAGGACGTCGTGCTGCGCCGGCACAAGCTGATGCTCGACTCCGGGGTGGTGTTCCACCTGAACACCGAGATCGGCCGCGATATCGCCTTCGCCGAGTTGCGCGCCCGCCACGCCGCGGTGCTGGTGGCGACCGGCGTCTACAAGCCGCGCGACATCGGCGGCCCCGGCGCCGGGCTCGCCGGCATCGTGCCGGCGATGGAGTATCTGACCGCCTCCAACCGCGTCGGGCTCGGCGATACGGTGCCGGAATTCAGCTCCGGTGCGCTGAACGCCGCCGGCCGCCCGGTGGTGATCATCGGCGGCGGCGACACCGCGATGGACTGCGTGCGCACCGCGGTGCGGCAGGGTGCCGCCAGCGTCAAATGCCTGTATCGCCGCGACCGCGCCAACATGCCCGGCTCGATGCGCGAGGTGAAGAACGCCGAGGAGGAGGGGGTGGAGTTCGTCTGGCTGTCCGCCCCGGAAGCCTTCCAAGGTGCGCTCGATGTCGAGTCGGTGCGCATCGTGCGCATGCATCTCGGCCT
>DATJEA010000653.1:0-5105 GCA_035497095.1 Acetobacteraceae bacterium
CGCCCGCGCCGCCAGGATCTGGCCGCGATGGCCGCGCAACTGATGAATTTCGTCGAGAAACGGCGCCGTCGAGCCCATGATCGCATCGGTCGACAGCGCCGAGGACACCAGCGCGTTGCGCGCCGCGCGGAAGGCGTCGAACAGGCCGGTGAGCGCGAAGGCGGTCGAGACCTGGGTGCCGTTGATCAGCGCCAGCCCTTCCTTCGCCGCCAGCACCACCGGCGCCAGCCCGGCTGCCCGCAGCGCGTCGCCGCCGCCCATCTCGCGGCCGGCATACGTCGCGCGGCCCTCGCCCAGCATCGCCGCCGCCATGTGCGCGAGCGGCGCCAGGTCGCCCGACGCGCCGACCGAGCCTTGCGCCGGGATCACCGGCAGCACGCCTCGCGCCAGCATCGCCTCGATCAGCTCGATCACCACCGGCCGGACGCCCGAAGCGCCGCGGCCGAGCGACAGCAGCTTGAGCGCCATCACCAGCCGCACCGTCTCGGCCTCGATCGGCTCGCCGACGCCGCAGCAATGCGACAGAATCAGGTTGCGCTGCAGGGTCGCGGTGTCCTCGGCGCGGATCTTGATCGAGGCGAGCTTGCCGAAGCCGGTATTGACGCCATAGACCGGCGCCGCGCCACGCGCGGCCGCGTCGATCATCGCCGCCGATCGGAGAATGCCCGGCCGCGCGCTGTCGGCCAGCCGCACCGCCAGCCGCTCGCGCCAGACGCGCTCCAATTCGGCCAGGGTGACGCATCCGGGGGTCAGGATCAGCTCAGGCATCACAGCCTCCGACGATACGGGCATAGAGCGGGTTGCAGCCGATGCGGTAGGCAAGCTCGGCCGGATGGCTCACGTCCCAGACCGCCAGATCGGCGCGCGCCCCCGCCGCGATCACGCCGCGATCGGCCAGGCCTAGCGCCTTCGCCGCGTTCACCGTCACCGCCCGCAGGCACTCGGCGGGCGTCATGCGGAACAGCGTCGCCGCCATGTTCATCGCCAGCAGCAGCGAGGTCAGCGGCGAGGAGCCGGGGTTGCAGTCGGTCGCGATCGCCAGCGCCACACCGGCCGCGCGCAGGGCCGCGATCGGCGGCTGGCGGGTTTCGCGCAGCGTGTAGAACGCGCCCGGCAGCAGCACCGCGACGGTGCCGGCGCCGGCCATCGCGGCGATGCCGTCGGCGCCCAGATATTCGAGATGATCGGCCGACAGCGCGCCATGCCTGGCTGCCATCGCGGCACCGTGCAGGTCGGACAACTGTTCGGCATGCAGCTTGACCGGCAGGCCGAGCCGCTTCGCGTGGGCGAAGATGCGCGCCATCTCATCGGTCGAGAACGCGATGCCCTCGCAGAACCCATCGACCGCGTCGATCAGCCCCGCGGCGTGGCCCTGGTCCATGCCGGCCAGCACCACATGTTCGATATAGCCGGCCCGGTCGCCGGCGAATTCGGGCGGCAGCGCATGGGCGGCGAGCCAGCTGGTCACCACGGTCAGCTTGCGCAACCGGCCGAGCCGGCGCGCGACCCGCAGCATCTTCAATTCCGACTCGATATCAAGGCCGTAGCCCGACTTGACCTCAAGCGTGCTGACGCCCTCGGCGATCAGCGCATCGACCCGCCTCAGCGCCTGGGCCAGCAAGTCGTCCTCGCTCGCGGCCCTGGTGGCGCGCACGCTCGACAGGATCCCGCCGCCGGCACGCGCGATGGCCTCATAGCTGGCGCCTTCGAGCCGCATTTCGAACTCGCGCGCGCGGTCGCCGCCGAACACGATATGGGTATGGCAATCGATCAGCCCCGGTGTCACCAGCCGCCCCGCCAGCGCGCGCGCTGGGGCGGCGCGATAGCGGTCCGGCAGCGCGTCGGCCGGGCCGACCCAGCCGATCCGGCCGTCTTCCAGCGCCACTGACGCCCGCTCGACGAGCCCGTAGCCCGCCTCGGCGTCCATCGTGGCGACCATGGCGTTGCTCAGAACCTGCATCCGCTCCGCTCCGGGCCTGTCGGTTTCCAAGTCTAGACATATACGAAAAAATATGTCTAGACTTAATTTCGCGCCAACACGGGAGAGATCGCGATGGCCGCACCGACGCGCACCCTGTGGGCAAACACGGCGCTGTTGCCGCAGGGCTGGGCCGAGCATGTCGCCGTCGAGATCGGCGCCGATGGCCGCATCGTGAGGGTGGAGCCTGGCGCGGCGCCGGTGGCCGAGCGGCATGATCTGCTGCTGCCGGCGATGGCCAATCTGCACTCGCACGCCTTCCAGCGGGCGATGGCCGGGCTGTCGGAGACCCGCGGGGCGGAACCGCGCGACACGTTCTGGACCTGGCGGCAACTGATGTACCGTTTCCTCGACCAGCTGACCCCCGACGATGTCGAGGTGATCGCGCGCCTGGTGCAGATGGAGATGCTGGAAGCCGGCTATGCCACCAACGTCGAGTTTCACTACCTGCACCACCAGCCGGGCGGCGCGCCGTACGCCAATCTCGCCGAGATGTCGGAGCGGATCGCCGCCGCCGCCGCCACCACCGGAATCGGGCTCACGCTGCTGCCGGTGCAGTACCAGTTCGGCGGCCTCGACCGGCGTCCGTTGGGGCCGGGCCAGCAGCGTTTCGGCACCACGCCGGACGGCTTTATCACCCTGCTCGACGCCGCCGAAGCTGCACTCGGTCACCTGCCGTCGGATGCCGGTATCGGCGTTGCCCCCCACTCGTTGCGCGCGGTCAGCCCCGAGGCGCTGGCGCTGTGCGTCGCCCTGCGCCCGCAGCGCCCGCTGCATCTGCATCTGGCCGAACAACTGGCCGAGGTCGAGGAGGTGCGGGCCGCGCGCGGCCGCCGGCCGGTGGAATGGTTGCTCGACACCAACAGCCCCGACCGGCGCTGGACGCTCATCCACCTGACCCACATGACAGACGACGAAACCCGCCGCCTGGCCGCGACCGGCGCGGTCGCCGGCCTGTGCCCGATCACCGAATCGAGTCTCGGCGACGGCATCTTCAACGGCGTAGAGTGGCAGGCCGCCGGCGGACGCTTCGGCTTCGGCTCGGACAGCAACATCCGCATCGCGCTCGGCGAGGAGTTGCGCACCCTGGAATACAGCCAGCGCCTGCGCCACGGCGCGCGGGCGCTGCTTGCCGAGCCGGGGCGCTCCACCGGCCGGGTGCTCTACGACGCGGGGCTGGACGCCGGCGCCACCGCCGCCGGGCGCGCCACCGGGGCGATCGCGCCCGGCTTGTGGGCCGATCTCTGCGCGCTGTCCTGCGACAGCCCGGTGCTGGCCGGCCGCGGCGACGATGCGCTGCTCGACAGCCTGATCTTCGCCGGCGGCGACGGCCTGGTGCAGGACGTGTGGGCGGCCGGGCGCCACGTCGTGCAATACGGCCGGCATCGCGACCACGAGCGCATCACCGCCGACTACCGCGCCTGCATCACCCGGTTGCGGGAGCGGATGTGACCGCACCGCCGCCCGCCGCGTCCAAGGCGCGCGACATCGCCGAGGCGGTGCGCCGACGCATCATCGCGGGCGAGTGGCGCCAGGGCGACCGCATCCCCGACGAGGCCGATCTGGCGGTCGAGTTCGCCGTCGCCCGCGCCACCGTCAACAAGGCATTGCAGATGCTGGCCGATGAGGGCCTGCTCGATCGCCGGCGCCGCGCCGGCACCAGGATCGCCATCGACCCGGTGCGCCGGGCGACCTTCACCATCGCCATCGTGCGCGAGCAGATCGAACACGCCGGCATGGCCTACAGCCATCGCGTAGTGGCCCAGCGGCTGAGCCCGCTGCCCGCCGATCTTGCCGAGCGGCTCGACCTGGCGCCCGGCACGCCGCTGGTGCATATGCGGGCAGTGCATTACGGCGACGGCCAGCCGATCCAGTTGGAGGATCGCTGGCTCAATCCGGCCGCCGCACCCGGCCTCGCCGGCGCCGATTTCTGGCGACTCAACGCCAATGAGTGGCTGGTGCGCAACGCCCTCTACCTGCGCGCCGATCTCGCCTTCTCGGCCGAGAACGCCAGCCACCGCGACGCCCGCCTGCTGCACACAACGCCGGGCCAGGCGCTGCTGATTCTGCGCCGCACCACATGGAACGATCTCGGCCCGATCACCACAGTGAGGGTCGCCTTCCGGCCCGGCCACGCGGTCGCCAACGAAGAACCGCGCCGGCGCCGGCCATGACCGAAGCGGGGGTGTTCCGGCGCGCCGCCCGGGTGTTCCGCCCGTGGAAGAACGGTGGCGGCGAGACCGCCGAGATCGTGGCCGCGCCGCATGGCGCCGGGATCGACGATTTCGCCTGGCGCATCAGCACCGCAATCGTCGCCGGCTCCGGCCCGTTCTCGCTGTTTCCGGGCATCGACCGGGTGCTCGCGGTGCTCGAAGGCGGCGCGGTGACGCTCACCCTGGGCGGCAGCAGCCACCGTCTCGACAGCGCGAGCGCCCCGTTCGCCTTCCCCGGCGACCTCCCGGTCGGGGCGCGGCTGGAGGGTGCGGCGCTGCTCGATTTCAACGTCATGGTGCGCCGCCCGCTGCGCGCGACCGTGCGGCGCGGCCGGTTCGCGCCAGCCCGCCGCGCCGCCGACGAGGCCGGCCACCTGCTGCTGCTGCTCGCCGAGCGGGCCGGGCTGGCGCAGTTCGATCTGGTCGATCTCGGGCAGGCGGCCCCCGGCCTGATCGCGGCGCTGGCCGACGCGCCGGTGCTTGAGGTGCGCATCAGCGGCTGAACCGACCGAACGACGCCGGAGCGGCCACAGGATGCCGTTACCGATATTATTCTGATACGATCGCCAGAACGGACAACCTTCGGAGCGCCCAGGGTGTCAAGGTGGCAGCCACGCATTGCGCGAAGGCCCGACATGCCAAAGCACCGCTACGCAAACACTGCCAAACGGTATCGTAAATGCGAGACACGAGCCGTGCTGCAACGCAGCCATGACTGGCGCCTCGTCGGAGCCTTATAGTTTGTGATGAATTTTCACTCTCACCCGACTTCCTCGGGTGGCTCGCGCGTGCCCGTTCGGCGTCTGAACGATTTTACCGTCCATCCGCGTGTCCTCATCATCATGGGTGTCGCCGCCGTTGCCGCCGTTGCAGCGTCCGTCGTCGGTGTGGCGATGTTCCGGCTGATCGAGCTC
>DATJEA010000654.1:0-1531 GCA_035497095.1 Acetobacteraceae bacterium
CGGCACGCGGCCGGGGCAGCGCCCGGCCCAGCGCGGTCAGCTTCGGCCCGGCGAGGCCGGGCTCGATCGCGAAGGTCGGCGCGCCGTGCGAGATGAACAGGCTGGGCAGGCGCGTCATGGTGACGATGCTCCTGGCTGGACGTGGTGGGTGTCTGGGGCGTTCACCGCGCTGCGGCGCGCTCGGCAAGTGCCGAGTCCACCGACAGCCGGCCGGCGCCGCTGACCAGCAACGCGACCGAAACCGCCAGCAGCGCCAGCGCGTATTCGTAGCCGTTCTTGTCCATGAACAGGCCGTGGCCGATGTGGACCGAGAAGATGGCCACGAGCATCGCGAAAGCGAGTGCCGCGGCCGCAGGCCGCACCAGCACGCCGAACAACAGCGCCAGGCCGCCGAAGAACTCGGCACTGCCCGCCAGCAGGGCCATCAGGTAGCCGGGCGTCAGGCCCAGCGAGGCCATGAACTGGCCGGTGCCGTCAAGGCCGTAGCCGCCGAAGGCGCCGAACAGTTTCTGCGCGCCGTGCGCGACAAAGATGATGCCGATGGGGATGCGCAGGGCCAGCGGGGCCCACCCTGCGTTGGTGCCCAGCAGGCGTTGGACAGCGGAAGTGTTGACGTTGCTCATGGGATGCTCCTTGATGGTTGGATGTGTGGGATGGGTTGGATGTCGTACGGGTCAGGCCTTGCGGATCCAGGTCGGCGCGATGGCCGTGCCCAGACCGGCGCCGTAGCCGAGGTAGATGTTCAAGCCGCCCAGCGGCTCGAGGTAGCGCGCGTTCTTCAGTCCGCCGGCATCGACCACCCCGAAGCCGATGCTCGCGGCGATGGCGCCCGCGGTCTGCTTCGCGCGCTCGCTGTCGCTGGCGACGAACACCTCGACCTTGCGGCCGTTGCCGAAGTCGGGGCCTTCGGCCAGCACCTGGGCGAAGACCGTGTTGAAGGCCTTGACGACCTCGGCGCCCGGGACGACCTGGGCGATCTCTTCGGCCGCCGAAGTGCTGTGGCCGATCGTCAGGCCCATGTAGTCGGCCGTCAGCGGGTTGGTGATGTCGATCACCACCTTGCCCTCGAGGTCGCCGACGGCCTGCAGCGCGCCCGCGGCATCGGCGTAGCCGGTGGCGAGGATGACGGCGTCGGCACCCGTTGCAGCGCCGGAGATGTCCAGGGCTGTGGCACCGGGGTTGGCGGCAGCCACCTGGGTGGCCTTGGCGCCGTTGCGTGCCGTCACGCTGACCTGGTGGCCTGCGCGGACGAGTTGACTGACGAAGGCCGAGCCCATGTTGCCGGCGCCGATGACGGTGATCTTCATGACGGGGTTCCTTTGAACGATGCAGCGCTTGCTGCGATGGGTTGGACTTTAGGAGTCCCATCAGAAGAGATAAATAGGCCTGACTGGTTTTAACTGTCCCTAAAACTGAGACAATCATTCGCAACATGGGCAAGTTCATCGAAATGCAGGCCTTTGCCGCCGTGGCCGATGCCGGCAGCTTCGTCAAGGCCGCCGAGGCAATGGACGTCTCGAAGGCGGCGATC
>DATJEA010000655.1:0-5592 GCA_035497095.1 Acetobacteraceae bacterium
GACGGTTCGGCTGGCGGCAGCTTCCCCGATCCTGGGGGTTGGGGCAATGTTGGGTGGTTCCGGTTTGCCGCCACCGGTGATACTGTCTTACGTTATACTGATCGATTGGGAGAGGCGCATGGCAGCCGGAGACACGGCGAGATTATCCAGCAAGTTTCAGATTTCGATCCCCAAATCCGTGCGAGCCGCGCGCGGGTGGCAGGCGGGGCAGGTGTTCGCGTTCATCCCCAAGGGTGACGGCATGCTGCTGGTGCCGGTGCCCAGGGTTGAGGCGCTGGCGGGGATCGCGCGGGGGGCGAAGCCGGAAGGGTATCGCGATCGGAGCGAGCGGCGCTGATGCGGTTGGTCGACACCTCGGCGTGGGTGGAGTACCTCACCGGATCGGCCGTGGGACAGGCGTTGGCAGTTGAATTGCCGAACCGCGCGCGATGGCTGGTGCCGAGCATGGTGCAGCTGGAACTGGCGAAATGGCTGGCTCGTGAGGCCGATGACGACAAGGCGGATGCGGTGATCGCGTTCACCGCAACCTGCGTGGTGGCTGATCTGGATACGGCGATAGCGCTGTCGGCGGCGGAGATTTGTGCAACGCGTCACCTGGCGACGGCCGACGCCATCATCTACGCAACCGCGCTGGCCTATGGGGCCGATCTGCTGACCTGCGATCGGCATTTCGAGGGGCTGGCAGGGGTGCGGTTGGTGGCGAAAGCAGGTGGGCGAGGTTGATGATTTGACTGCCCGCTACCCCAACGCGGCGACCAGCGCCTCCGCGCTGCGGCCGTTGGCGATGGTGGCGGCGCGGCCTTGCCAGTGGGTGCCGCCGACGCGGGCGAAGGCGTGGTTGGCGTCGGGGTAGGTGTGGGCGGTGAGGTGGGGGTGGGATTTTGCCGCCTCCAGCACGCGGGCGCGGCCTTCGGGGGGGAAGAACTCGTCTTTTTCGGCGATGTGGACCAACAGCGGCTTGCGGACCTTGGGCAGGTCGGCGAGCAGGCTGTCGAGGCCGACGCCGTAATAGGAGATGTTGACGTCGGCGTCGGACTGCTCGGCCATCATGAAGGCGAGGCGGCCGCCGAGGCAGTAGCCCATGGTGCCGGCGCGGCCGTTGCTGCCGGGCAGGGTGCGGGCGGCGGCCAGCGTGGCTTTCAGGTCCTCGATGCCTTTCCGGGCGTCGAAGGCGTTCATCAGCGCGAAGGCCTTGTCCCACTCGGCCTTGGATTTGTCGGTGATGTTGACGCCCGGCTCGATGCGCCAGAACAGGTCGGGCACCAGCACCAGGAAGCCCAGATCGGCGGCCCAGGCGGCGGTCTGCTTCATCGAGTCGTTGACGCCGAAGATCTCCTGGATGAGCACGATCGCGCCGGCCGGCTTGTGCGCGGGCTCGGCGAGCCAGGCGGCGAACTGGCCGGAGCCATCGGTGGCGGCGATCTGGATGCTGGTCATGGTGTGCTCCCCGCGATGCGTGCTGGCGCGAGGATAGCGCTTTGGGGCCGGCGGGCAAATCAGGCGCGCTTGCCGTGCCGGATGCGCAGGATGTGCAGGTGTTCGCCGCTGATCTGGTAGCGAATGACATAGGGGTGGACCAGCGGCCATTCGCGCAGGCCGCCGGCGATGGTGCGACCGCGATGCGGGAAGTTGCGCAGATTTTCGCACGCCTCGATCAGCGAAGCTGCGAGGCGGGCGGCGGCGGCGGGGTTGAACTCGGCGATATAGGCGCGGATGTCGCGCAGGTCGGCGACCGCCGAGGCTGACCAGAGTAGCGTGTTCAAGCGGCGGGCGGCAGGGGTGCCGGGGTTTCCTCGGCCGTGCCCCAGCCTTGCAGCCAGGCGATGACCTCAGCGTGGGCAACGGTGCGGCCGGCGGCGAAATCGGCGCGCGCCTTGGCGATGGCGGCGGATTCGGCGGCGTCGTCGGCGGTGTCGAACAGCGAGGCGTGCGGTGCGGCCATGACACAGCCTAACATATCAGCGACAAAAAATCCCGTAGATTCGCCCCCTGGAGTCTGGCCGTTGGCCGGACCCCAGGAGATGAAGTTTTTTTGCTGCTTTGTTTTCAAACAAAGAAGGCTTGCTCGCTTCAGATGTAGTGCTCCGCCAGCGGGGCGAAGCCGTTGAAGCGTTGGCTGGCGTAGGTGGTGACGTAGGCGCCGGTGGATTCGATGGTCACCAGATCGCCTTCGGTGAGCGCCAGCGGCAGGCGGTAGTTGCTGCGCTCGTAGAGGATATCCGCCCCGTCGCAGGTCGGGCCGGCGATGGCGACCGGGCCGGTTTCGGTTCCGTCATGGGCGGTGGTGAAGCGGTATTTGATCGCCTCGCCCTCGGTCTCGGCCAGGCCGCCGAAGCGGCCGATGTCGAGATAGATCCAGCGCACCGGGTCGCTGCCCTTGCTGGCCGCCAGCACCACCTCGGCGCTGACCACGCCGGCATCGGCGGCGATGGCGCGGCCGGGCTCGATCAGCATCGCCGGCAGGGCGTTGCCGAAATGCTCGGTCATCGCGCCCATGATGGCGTCGGCGAAGCGGTCGATGCCGGGCACCTCGTCGCGGTAGCGGACCGGGAAGCCGCCGCCGAGATTCATCATGCGCAGGTTGACGCCGGCGTTCCGCAGGTCGGTGAACAGCATCGCCACGCGGCCGATCGCGGCCTCGTAGCTGGCGGTGCTGGTCTGCTGGCTGCCGACGTGGAACGACAGGCCGTAGGGGTCGAGCCCCAGCTCGCCGGCGCGCAGCATCAGCGTGCGGGCGTGGGCGATGGTGGTGCCGAACTTGCGCGACAGCGGCCAGTCGGCACCCTCGTTCTCGACCAGGATGCGGCAATAGACGCGGCTGCCCGGCGCGTGGCGGGCGAGCTTGTCCAGCTCCTCGCCCGAGTCGAAGGCGAAGATGTCGATGCCGGCCTGGTAGGCGCGGGCGATGGCGCTGGATTTCTTGATGGTGTTGCCGAAGCTGATGCTGGCCGGCGCGGCGCCGGCGGCCAGGCATGCCTCCACCTCCTCGATGCCAGCGGCGTCGAAGCTGCTGCCGAGCGAAACCAACCGCTCCAGGATCTGCGGAGCGGGGTTGGCCTTCATGGCGTAGAAGATCTGCGCCAGCGGCAGGGCGTCGCGGATGGCGCGGAAGTTGGCTTCCACGCGGTCCACGTCCAGCACCAGGCACGGCGTGGCCGGCTGATGGTCAGCAAGATACCGGGCGATTTTTGGAGTCATCGCGCAGTCACCCCGATTGAACGCCCGCCTGTTGCGGCGGCGGGCGCGAGTTGCGAAACGGTCGAACGTACCAGCGACCAGACGGATTGGCCCGTGCGCTTACGCGTCGGGACCCGGAGGGCCAGAACGCTTGACGTCGTTACGTAACCCGGGGGGAAGCCCCACTCATTGGGTCAGAGGCACGTGCGTTGCTGCGTAGGAGGGCCACATAAGGCCGGTGGCCGCCCGGCGCAAGTGCTTTTTTGCCGCCGGCGGGTGACGGTTGCGACATGTCGGGAATGCGGGATTTGCGGCAGGCTTTCAAGGAGTTGCCTATGAAGCGATGGAACTGGCGGCGATCGGCGCGGGTGAGCTGGCTGGTGCTGCGGCGGACGCTGACGCAGGTGATCCGGCACGATCTTTCGCTGGTCGCGGCGGGGTGTGCGTTTTATGCCACACTGGCGATGTTTCCGGCGCTCAGCATGGTGGTGTCGCTGTATGGGCTGCTGCTCGACCCGGCGAGCGTGGGGCGGCAGATGCAGTTGCTGCACGGCTTGCTGCCGCCGGACGCGTTCACGCTGATCGCCGACCAGGTGACGGCGCTGGTGGCGCGGCCGCGGGCGACGCTGGGGCTAGGCCTCGCGGTCGGCCTGGTGATCGCGCTGTGGTCGGCCTCGGCGGGCACCAAGGCGATGCTGTCGTCGCTGAACACCGCCTATGGCGTGGTGGAGGGGCGCGGCATCCTGCGCTTCCAGGTGACCGGGCTGGCGATCACGCTGGCCGGGATTCTGGGGGCGGTGCTGGCGGTGGCGGTGCTGGTGGGGCTGCCGGCGGCGGCGGCGTTTCTGTATCTGAGCCAATACGTGCGCAGCTGGCTGCACCTGGTCTCGATGGGCGTGCTGCTGCTGTATGTGGTGGTGCTGCTGGGATTTCTGTATCGCTTCGGGCCGTCGCCACAGCGCCCCGGCAGCCTGCCGCGGCGGCGCCTGTTGCCGGGGGCGGCGCTGGCGACCCTGCTGTGGCTGAGCGTGGCCGGGGCGGTGTCGCTCTATGTCGGCGATTTCGGCAGCTTCGATGTCACCTATGGGCCGCTGGCGGCGGTGGCAGGGGTGATGCTGTGGTTCTGGGCGTCGAGCTTCGTGGTGCTGGTGGGGGCGGAGTTGAACGCGGCGCTGGCGACCCGGCACCGGTGGATGGAGGAGTAGCAGCAAGGTCTTCTTTTTGTGAACAAAAAGAAGCAAAAAAACGTTCCGTTCGTTTTGGCGACTGCGGCGTCTGTGCGCCTTGCCTACCTGATCAGCCCGGTCAACGGACTGGACGGGTCCGCCCCCATCCGCCGCGGCATCCGCCCGGCCAGGTGGGCGAGGCGCCCGGCCTGCACGGCTGCCTGCATCGCGCGGGCCATCAGGACCGGGTGGCCGGCATGGGCGATGCCGGAGTTGGTCAGCACCGCGGTGCAGCCGAGTTCCATCGCCATCGCGGCGTCCGACGCGGTGCCGATGCCGGCGTCGACCACCAGCGGCACCTTGGTCTGTTCGATCAGCAGCGACAGCATGGCCGGGTTTTGCAGGCCGAGGCCGGAGCCGATCGGCGCGCCGAGCGGCATGATCGCCACACAGCCCATGTCTTCCAGGCGCTTGGCGCCGACCGGGTCGTCGGCGCAGTAGACCATCACCTCGAAACCGTCCTTGATCAGCGCCTCGGCGGCCTCGAAGGTGGCGGTCATGTCGGGGTAGAGATGCGGCGGCGGGCCGAGCACTTCGAGCTTGACCAGGTTCCAGCCGCCGGCCTCGCGGGCCAGGCGCAGGGTGCGCACGGCGTCGCGGGCGGTGAAGCAGCCGGCGGTGTTGGGCAGGTAGGTGTAGGCTTTCGGGTCGACGTAGTCTTGCAGCATCGGCGCCTTGGGATCGGCGATGTTGACCCGGCGCACCGCGACGGTGACGATCTCCGCCCCGCTGGCGGCGATGGCGTCGCGGGTTTCCTCCAGGTCCTTGTATCGGCCGGTGCCGACGATGAGGCGCGAGCGGAAGCGGCGGCCGGCGACGGTCCAGCTATCGTCGGTCGGGGTGGTGTCGCGTACCGTTCCGTCCCCTCTTGCGCCATCCATGGTTCAGCCTCCTCCGATGAAATGCACGATTTCCAGGCTGTCGCCCTCGGCGAGCGTGGTGCTGGCGTAGGCCGAGCGGGGCACGATCTCCTCGTTGCGTTCGACCGCCACCTTGCGCGTGTCCAGGCCGATCTCGGCCAGCAGGGCGGCAACCGTCATCGGGGTTGCGAAACTCCGGTTTTCACCGTTCAGCGTCAGGGTCAATGCGGCGGCCATGGCCGGAGTATGGGGGCGGCGGCGGGCGGCGACAAGAAACCGCGCGCGGCCATTGCGCCGAGGTGCCCTGACGCAAGTGCATTGATGCGACG
>DATJEA010000656.1:0-2118 GCA_035497095.1 Acetobacteraceae bacterium
AAGCTGCGGCGTGACATCGCCGGTGTAGCCGTTGGTGGCGATCACCACCTCATTGGCCTCGATCTCGCCGCGCCCGGTCCGCACCCGCCAGCCGGCGCCGGCCTGGCTGATGCGGGTGACCGGCGCCTGGGCGCAGACCGGCACGCCCCGGCGGCGGCAGGCGTCGAGCAGGCCCTTGTAGTAGAGCGCCGGATGCAGATTGGCGGCGCGCTCCACCACCATGCCGCCGTAATAGTAGTCGCTGCCGATCTCCTCACGCTGGCGATCGCGCGGCACCATGTAGGCGTCCGAGCGGGCGGCCTGGTTCAGCCGGTCGATCCGCTTGGCCTGGCTGGCGTAGTGCGCCGGGGTCCAGGCGCCGACGAAGCGGCCGGTCTTGTGCCAGAAACACTCGATATTTTCCTCGGCGATCAGCTTTTCCAGCAGCGTGAAGGCGTCGGCGGCGTCGGCCAGCACCGCGTTGCCGCGCGCCGGCGACAGGCTTTTGCCGGAGAAGCTCTTGCCGACATTGACGCCGCCGCTGATGCTGCCGCCGTTGCGCGTGCTGGCGCCGAAGCCGAGCTCGCGGGCTTCCAGCACCACGGACTCGACACCGAGCTTGGCCAGTTGCAGCGCGGTCGACAGCCCGGCATAGCCGGCGCCGACGATGGCGACGCGGGCGCGCTGCGGCAGATCGACCGGGTCCTGCGCGGTGGGGCGCCAGGCCTCCCACCAATACGGCGTGGTCTTGAAGTCGGCGTGAAAGACGTCGGACTGCGCCATGCCGGGTGCCTCGGTTGTCGAGGGCGATGATGACGGCGGGGAATCCCGCGGTCAATCGAGGCGGTGACGAGGGGTTGTGCATCCGATAGTGGATGTTATAACATAACACAATACGGGGGATGATCATGCTCGCACGCCGTCCTCTGCTGCTTCTGGCCACCGCGCTGCCGGGCGTGGCATTGGCCGCGACGCCGCCCCTGGTGGTGACGAGTTTCTCGATCCTGGCCGATCTGGTTGGCGAAATCGCCGGCGTGCGGGTGAAAATCGTCTCGCTGGTCGGGCCGGACCAGGATCTGCATGCCTATGAGCCGAAGCCCGCCGACCTGCGCACGCTGGCGTGGGCCGATCTGCTGGTGCTGAACGGCCTGGGGGCGGAGGGCTGGTCGGCGCGGATGGCGCAGGCCAGCGGGTTCAACGGCCGGGTGGTGGTGGCGTCGAGCGGCGTGAGCCCGCTGCATCCGGCCGGGGCGCCGGGCGGGCCATCCGATCCGCATGCCTGGCAGGATGTGGCCAACGTGAAGCTGTACGTGGCCAATATCCGCGACGGGCTGGCGGCGATCGACCCGGCCGGGGCGACCGCCTATCGCGCGGCTGCTGCGGCCTATCTGGCGAAGCTCGATCGGCTGGACCGCGATATCCGCGCCGCCTATGCCGCGATCCCGCAAGCCCGCCGCCGCGTGGTCACCACGCATGACGCGCTGGCCTATTACGGCCGCGCCTATGGCCTCACCTTCCGCGCCCCGCTCGGGCTGTCGAGCGACAGCGAGCCGTCGGCCAAGGGCATCGCGGCGCTGGAACGGCAGATCAAGGCCGAGCACATCACCGCGCTGTTCGTCGAGAACATCAGCAACACCACGCTGCTGCGCCAGATCGCCCGCGACACCGGCGTGCGCGTGGGCGGCGTGCTGTATTCCGACGCGCTGTCGCCACCGGACGGGCCGGCGGGGACGTATATTGCGATGATGCGGTATAATCTCGGTGAGATTGTCGGGGCGTTGAAGTAAGCACTTCCTTTTGTGAACAAAAAGAAGCAAAAAAACTTTTGGCTCTTATCGCATTATCCGTTGGTCAGGGTTACGCCGCGTCCGAACTGTCCTCAACATGCAGGTTTCAGCAAGCAAGCGGCGCTTTTTTGAAAAAAAGCGCGCAAAAAACTTCATTCGCCTTGCAACACCGGGCGGGCGGAGAGGGCGGAGTCTGCAACCCCAGCGCGCGAAGCGCCGTCATGAAGTTTTTTTGCTTCTTTTTGTTCACAAAAAGAAGACCTTCCTTGCCTCTCTCTCCTGGGCACCAACATGCTGCGCGATAACAGCCAAACTGTTTAATCGTCGGAAAGAAGCACTTCCTTCACTCTGC